>JBDTAD010000357.1:0-2226 GCA_039924815.1 Lacisediminihabitans sp. | reverse complement strand
GAGCCGGCTCGCTTCGAGCGCGCCCTCGAGGCGGTAGAGGGTGCGTGGTCGATCGCGGACGAGGCTCCCACTCGTGGCCCTCTGATCGCCGACCGCATCGGCTAACTGCCCTCTCGCTGGCGCTCGCTACTCGACCGGCCTTATCTCGCTGGTCGAGTAGGCGCCCCGGCGCCGTATCGAGACCGGAATGTGGTTCGGTCACACAGAAGAGATGTTCCCCGTGGGGGTCTCGATACGCTCGTGCCTCGCTACTCGACCAGCGAGCGTTACTCCGGGTTGCCGATGCGCTCTAGCGCGTCGACGATGAGCGCCCAGAACTTGGCGTGGTCGAGGTTCGTGGCCGCGTAGGTGCTGCAGTCCGCTGGCGCCGGGCTGCGGAAGTCCGCCACGGTCATCCCGAGGGTGAGTGTGCCGGTGAGCTCCACGTCCAGCGGAACTCGCACGACATCCATCACGGTTGGATCTATGACGAGCGCCACAGCGCACGGGTCATGCACCGGTGGGAATTCGAAGCCCTGTGCCTCCTTGTAGGTCTTGCCGAAGAACTCGAGCAGTTCGACCACGAAGCGCGCCGGGGCAGTGTCGACCGCAGCGATCGCGGCCACAACATCCGGAGTCGCCAGCGCCTGATGCGTGAGATCGAGCCCAACCATGGTGAGCTTCCACGGCTCGTTGAAGACGATGTGTGCCGCCTCTGGGTCGATGACGATATTGAACTCGGCCGCCGCGCTCCAGTTGCCCTGGTGGTACCCACCGCCCATCAGAACGACGTCACGCACCCTGGATGCGATGCGCGGCTCCTTGCGCACCGCCAACGCGATGTTGGTGAGAGCGCCGGTCGGCACCAGAGTGATCGTGCCCGGCTCTGAGCCCATAATTGTGTCGATTATGACGTCGACCGCGTGACGACCATCGAGTTCGATGGCAGGTTCCGGCAGCACAGGACCGTCAAGGCCGGAATCGCCGTGAATGGATTTCGCCACCTCCGCGACCCGCACAAGGGGGCGATGTGCCCCGGCTGCGAACGGCACGCCAGTGATCCCGGCGATCCGCGCAACAGCCAATGCGTTCCTGGTGACCTTCTCGATGGTCTGGTTGCCGTGCACCGTGGTGACGGCGACGAGTTCCACTTCAGGATTGCCGTGGGCGAGCAGCAGCGCGATCGCATCGTCGTGGCCGGGGTCGCAGTCCAGAATTATCTTCGTCGACATCCGCTGTGCACCCTCCAGATTGCTGAATCCCAAGGTTAGCCGAGGTTGCCACCCGGTAGATTTGAGGCATGAACACTGTGCCGACGGACTACCTGCTGCCCGGCGGCGGCGCGAGCATCACCGCGCTGCCCAAGGTTTCGCTCCACGACCACCTGGATGGTGGCCTACGGCCTCAAACGATCGTCGAATTGGCCGAAAGCCACGAGCTCGAACTGCCGTCAACGGACGCTGGCGAACTCGCAGAATGGTTCGCAGAGAAGAGCGACTCCGGCTCACTGGTCGAGTACCTGAAGACCTTCGACATCACCACCGGCGTCATGCAAACCCAGGAGGCGCTGTCGAGGGTCGCCCGAGAGTTCGTGCAGGACCTCGCGGCCGACGGCGTGATTTACGGTGAGATCCGCTGGGCGCCCGAACAGCACCTCGCCCGCGGGCTCACGCTCGATGAAGCGGTGGAAGCTGTGCAGGAGGGGCTGGATGCTGGCGTCGATGACGTGCGCAACAACGGCAGTCGCATCCGAGTTGGCCAACTCGTGAGCGCGATGCGACACAACACGCGCGGTCTGGAAATCGCGGAACTCGCCGTGCGCCACCGCAGCCACGGTGTTGTCGGCTTCGACATCGCCGGGGCAGAGGCGGGCTTCCCCGCCGGCAACCTGCGCGACGCGTTCGATTACCTCGCCCACCACTTCATGCCGGCCACCGTACACGCGGGGGAGGCGGATGGTTTGGACAGCATCCGCGGAGCCCTGTTCGACGGGCGCGCGCTGCGCCTCGGACACGGCGTGCGCATTGCAGAGGGCATCACGGTGGAGCGCGAGGACGAAGAAAACAGCTACGTCACCCTCGGCCCGGTTGCGCAGTGGGTTAAGGATCGCGAGATCGCCCTCGAACTTTCCCCGCAGTCAAACCTGCAGACCGGGGCCATTGCTCAGTGGGGTGACGAACTCATCGATCACCCGTTCGACCTGCTGTACCAGTTGGGCTTCCACGTCACGGTCAACACTGATAACCG
>JBDTAD010000356.1:0-1537 GCA_039924815.1 Lacisediminihabitans sp. | reverse complement strand
GCTAAGAAGTACGGACCGGGCCGCGTGCTCGGAACCCCCATCAGCGAGAACGCCTTTACCGGTCTCGCCGGCGGGCTCGCTCTCGACGGCCGCTTCCATCCGGTCGTGGAGTTCATGTATCCGGACTTCATGTGGGTGGCCGCAGACCAGGTCTTCAACCAGGTGGGCAAGGCGCGCCACATGTTCGGCGGCGACAATGCCGTGCCACTGGTGCTGCGCACCAAGGTCGCCATGGGTGCGGGCTACGGCTCGCAGCACCTCATGGATCCCGCCGGGATCTTCGCCACCGCACCAGGCTGGCGCATCGCCGCCCCCTCGTGTGCGGCAGACTATGTGGGTCTCATGAACGCGGCACTCGCGCTGAATGACCCGGTGCTCGTCATCGAGCACGTCGATCTCTACGGCACAGCCGATCGGGTGCCCGAGGGGGACTTGGACTACATCCTCCCGCCCGGCAAGGCCGCGATTCGCAGGGCCGGATCCGAGGTCACGGTGATCAGCTACCTCTCGATGGTCGGCCACAGCCTCGAAGCGATCGAGCAGACCGGGATTGACGGGGAGTTGATCGACCTTCGCTGGCTCGACCGCGCATCCCTCGACTGGGACACGATCGGCGAGAGCATCAAGAAGACCAACAACGTCATCATCGTTGAGCAGGGTGCCCGAGGTACCTCCTACGGAAGCTGGTTATCGGATGAGATCCAGCGCCGCTTCTTCGACTGGCTGGATCAGCCGGTTGAGAGAGTGACCGGTGGCGAAGCGAGCCCGAGCATCTCCAAGGTGCTTGAGCGTGCCGCTATCGCGAAGACCGAAGAGGTCGTCGAAGGCCTCGAGCGTGTTCGCCGCGGATGGGGAGGCAACTAATGGCACTCGTCGTTCGGATGCCAGAAGTCCTGGCCGGCGCGACGGAGGGTGCCCTGGCATCCTGGCTCGTGGGGGTCGGAGACACGGTCGCCGTCGGGCAACCACTCGCGGAGGTGGAGACCGAGAAGGCCACTGTCGAGTATGAGGCAGAGGCCGCAGGCACGATCGCTGGCCTGCTCGTGGAGACTGGCGTTCAGGTGTCCGTTGGTACCCCTATCGCGGTGCTTGCCGCTGATGGCGAGTCTACCGAGCAGGCGCTCGCCGCGGCCGGGCCGGAACTTGGTGGGGCTGCACCCTCTCCTGAACCCGCAGCCGCTGAGCCTGTCGCGGCTGCCAAAATGCCAGTCGCAGCTGCACCAGTCGCAGCTACTCCGGCCGCAACGGCAGCCTCACCTGCGCAGGACGCCGCCGCGGCGGATATACCGCAGCACGCTGGTCGCACGTTCATGAGTCCGCTCGTGCGCAGGCTCGCTGCCGAGCGCGGACTGGACCTCTCCACGGTGGCGGGAAGTGGCCCCGGCGGTCGCATCGTCAGGCGTGACATCGAGTCGCTGTCGGCTGCGAAGCCCACTGCAACTCCTGCCGCTCCTGCAACTCCTGCCGCTGCGCCCGCTGCGGCATCCGCATCCGTCGGTGCCACCGGCTCGTCGTACACCGACGTGCCGCACACCGG
>JBDTAD010000355.1:0-1732 GCA_039924815.1 Lacisediminihabitans sp. | reverse complement strand
GCCGATGCAAGCTCGATGGGAGTTGCCGTGGCCAGATCCGCGTGCACGGTGTGTACGCGACGCCCGAGAGCCTCAATCTGTGCTGCGGTTTCTCCCCCCGTGCTTCGCTCGAGGAGGGCGATATCGGCTCCCGCCTCGGCGAGCGCGAGTGCAGCAGCCTGGCCGAGTCCACGGTTCGAGCCCGTGACGAGAGCAACCTTGCCGTCAAGGCGAAACGAATCGAGAATCATTGCTGCGCTCCAGTGGTCGGTGACACGAAGGTGGTGGTGAGTTCGCCAAGCCCGGCTACTCGGATGGTGACGGCATCACCATCGGCAAGGGGTTGATGGTGAGCCAGCGCGTCCGCTGTCTTTTGCGGACTCCCGGTAGAAATGATGTCCCCGGGCTCGAGCGTCATGACCTGACTCAGGTAGTGCACGAGGAACGACATGGAGAACACCATCGTTGAGGTGCTCTGTGACACGGTCACGACACCATCTCGAACCACCTCGAGGAGCAGATCGTGCGGGTCGGCCACCTCATCGACTGTCACCAGTGCTGGGCCAAGAACGCCGAACCCGTCGAAGCACTTGCCAAGTTCCCACTGGCTCGAACGGCTCTGCCAGTCTCGGGCCGAGACATCGTTGAAGAGCGTGAATCCGGCGACGTAGTCCATGGCCTGCGCGAGTGGCACCTCGTGGGCGCGGCGGCCGATGACCAACGCGATCTCGCCCTCGTAGTCGACATCATCGCTCGCTCGCGGCAGTGTCACCGCGTCAGCCGGACCGGCCAACACGTTCGAAGTCTTGACGAAGACATCCGGAAACTCCGGGTCGCCGGCCGTCGGATCGGCTCCCGCGGGAACGTGCCCGCGATAGTTGTAGCCGAGACACAGGATCTTGCCCGGACGCACCGGTGCCAGCAACGTCACCTCTGACGCGAACGGAAGCATCTCAGGATGTGCGGTCGAGATTGTGATGGCGTTAGCGACAGCCTGGAGAGCCTCGGTGTCGGCGATGATGCTCTCGAGGGTGGCCTGCCCACTGGGTAACACCGCCGTCACATCGAAGAGTCGGTCACCATCCGAGGAGGCAATGAGCGCTCCGGGACGTGGGCCGCCTTCACTCGCAAAGCTTACGAGCCGCATGCTATTTCCCCTTTGTGAGCAGGCTTGTTCACCAGTAGGGTTTCCAGTCCTGGCGAGCGCAGCGGGTGAGTGCCTCCAAGTAGAAGTAGTCACCCCAGAGCGTGCCCTCATCCACCCCGATTGCCTTGGGCAGATCGTAGACACCGTGGGCGAGAAGCGCATCGGAGTCCTCTGAGTGTGCTGGCGCATAGTGGGCAACGAGGGATGCCAGAATGCGCCGGGCGGCGGCGTCTGCCTGCTCGGCGCGCCCCGAGTCAGACTCCATCGCTGCCAACTCCAGCAGACCGCACACCGCGATGGCGGCAGCGGAGCTGTCACGGGGTGCATCGTTGCCGTCTGTGTAGACGAGATCCCAATACGGCACAGCATCTGCGGGAAGGTGCTCGATGAAATAGTCGGCACAGCGCCAGGCAGCATCAAGCAGGGAAGGATCGCGGGTCGCCCGATAGTTCAGCGCAAAGCCGTAGATTCCCCAGGCCTGGCCACGCGCCCAGCACGAGTTATCGAAGGCTCCTTGCTCCGTCGCACCACGCAAGGGAGCGCCCGTTTCGGCATCCCAGTAGAAGGTGTGAAAAGTGGAGTTATCGGGGCGCAGGATGTGCTCAC
>JBDTAD010000354.1:0-3034 GCA_039924815.1 Lacisediminihabitans sp. | reverse complement strand
AGATAGGCCGCACGGCCAGCGTGTCCGGAGGAAGAGGGGCGAGTGGCCGCTCAGTCGGGGAAAGCGACAAGCAGCAGCAACTCGTTTAAACGCTCACGCTGCTCAGGCGAGAGATGATCGTGAAGATCACGCTCGGCAGCGCGCACCGCCTCGTGAGCCGACCGGTGCAAGTCGCGACCCTTGTCCGTCACCACGACGACGTTGGTACGCCGGTCAGACGGATCGGGTTCTCGTTGAACGAGTCCTTGAGCTTCGAGGTCGTCGATCAGCGCGACAACCTGGCTTGGATCCAACCGAAGGTACGCAGCCAAGTCACGCTGTGAAGGACGGCTGTCATCAACGACAAGCGCGAGGATCGAGTATGAGCGCACGCGCAGACCGTATTCCGCCAGCGCAGAATGGCCCGCCGCGAGCGACAATGCGTTCGCGCGAGCAAGCAAAAAACTCATATCCCCCGTCAAAGCGGATGCTTGCAATCGGTGTGCCGCAGTGAGGCTCCTACGGAGGGTTGCGTCTCGAATACTTCTCACCCGCTCAGTCTAAAGAAACGGTCCGATAAATCATTGACATATCCAATGATTGTGCGCTCTAATGAACTGCGACGCAACACTTTATCCCGTTGCGCGTGAATAAAACATAAGGAGTGCTCGTGGCGCTGGATGGCAAAGTCGCAATCGTTACGGGATCAGGGCGCGGTCTCGGGCTCGCCTATGCCGTTGAACTGGCCCACCAGGGAGCCGCCGTTGTCATTAACGACGTCGACGCGCAGAGCGCAGCAGACGCCGTGGCTTCGATCGAAGCAGCCGGAGGTCGTGCGGTCGCCGTCGTGGCTCCGGTCGGATCCACAGAAACCGCGAAACAGCTCGTTGCCGCAGCGGTAGAGAACTTCGGTCGCCTCGACATCCTCGTGACGAATGCCGGAGTGCTGCGTGACACCGTCCTCTGGAAAATGAGCGACGACGACTTTGACACCGTAATAAACGTGCACCTTCGCGGCACGTTCACCGCCGTGCGCGAGGCCGTGCTGCAGATGCGCGAGCAGAACAGCGGTGGACGCATCATCTGCATCGGGTCACCGACAGGCCAGCGCGGAAACTTCGGCCAAACCAACTACTCCGCAGCGAAAGCCGGCATTGTGGGCATGGTGCGCACCTGGGCACTAGAACTCAAGCGCGCCGGGATCACGGCGAACGCCGTCATTCCTGTCGCAGCGACCGCGATGACCGCAACCGTTCCTTATTTTGCGGCCGCCGTTGAGGCAGACGCGGCGGGCGAAGCGATGCCTTCTTTCTTTAGACACGACCTTGGCTTCGGCACCTCTGAGGATGTCGCTGGGCTAGTCGCGTACCTGGCATCGGATGCTGCGGCAGACGTCACAGGACAGGCACTCGGCGTCGGCGGGGATCGCTTGCAATTGTGGTCGCATCCCGAAGCCGTTGCCACCGAGTATCACGAAGGCGGATGGAGTTACGACGTGCTTGATTCCGACTTCCACAACGAGTTCAGTGACAAATTTCAGTCCGTCGGGGAGTCCTTCCCACCGCTGCCGGAAGATCTCCAGCGTCCCGCACCCACCGCCTGAGCCGAGCATCCGATGACCCGCTACGAACCCGCGATCGATGTCGACGCTCTCACCGCTATCGACGTGCACGTCCACATCGAGTCGGATCTAGATGGCCACTGGGCGCTTCCACCGACCCTCAAGGATGCGGCAGCGAAGTACTTTAGCTCCGACGTCCTGCAGACTGACGTCGACAGCGTCGCCGCGTACTATCGCGAGCGCTCGATGGCAGCCGTTGTCTTTACTGTCGACGCAACGACTCGGCTAGGGCATTCTCCGCTCTCGAGCGCCGCCATCGCGGAAGGAGCGGCTCGTAACAACGACGTCCTCATTCCGTTCGGTTCGGTCGATCCGCTGCTGGGAGCGGTCGCGATCGACGCGGCGAAGCGTCTCGTAGAAGACAACGGGGTAATGGGATTCAAGTTCCACCCCACCGTGCAGGGCTTCGACCCAAGCGATGAGCAGTATTACCCGCTGTATGACGCGATCCAAGACCTCGGCGCAGTAGCGCTCTTCCACACCGGACAGACGGGCATCGGCGCTGGCCTGCCAGGCGGCTACGGCTTGCGCCTCGGCCTCTCCAACCCGATCCTGCTCGATCCGATTGCTGCGGACTTTCCCGAGTTGCAGATCATCATGGCGCACCCCTCAGTGCCATGGCAGGAGGAAGCCCTCTCCGTCGCGACCCACAAGCCGAACGTGTGGATAGACCTCTCGGGGTGGAGCCCGAAGTACTTCCCCACCGAGTTGGTACGCTACGCCAATTCGATACTCAAGCGTCGCGTGCTCTTCGGCTCGGACTTCCCGATGCTGACTCCTGACCGTTGGATCACCGACGCGGCAAAGACCACGTTGAAGCCCGAAGTGATGCCCGGAATCATGCGCGACAACGCCGCACGGCTGCTCGGGCTCGCAAACTGAATTTCCTGCATCCGATTCTGGTTGCAACCCCTTACAGCGAAAGGCACGTCATGACCACCACGATTGCATACTCCGAAGCTGCTGGCCTCGCCGGTACGGACCTGGGCTATACCGATTGGTTGGAGGTGACCCAAGAGCGCATCAATCTCTTCGCCGATGCAACCGATGATCACCAGTGGATCCACGTAGACCCCGAGAGAGCAGCAGGTGGACCCTTCGGCGCGCCGATCGCACACGGCATGCTCACGCTCTCGCTCGCGGTCAAGTTTTGGAGCGAGCTCTTCGATCTCACGGATGTCACGACCAAGGTCAATTACGGCCTGGAGAAGGTGCGCTTCGTCTCTCCGGTTAAGGTCGGATCGCGAGTGCGGATGACCGCGGTCATCGCAGAGGTCACCGAGGTTGCCGGCGGGTACCAGTTCACCGTTGACCAGACCATCGAGATCGACGGCGGTACCAAGCCAGCTCTGGTTGCGCGCGGCCTCTACCGCTTCTACGCCTGATAGTGCGGGCGTCGCTCGAGTCTCATCCAGGAGGAAGAGGCTCGAGCGA
>JBDTAD010000353.1:0-2046 GCA_039924815.1 Lacisediminihabitans sp. | reverse complement strand
AGCGCCTGCACCTCAATGTTTTCCACCTGGTAGATGCGCACGACGTTGTCGCACACGATCAGTGCATCCGCACCGAATTCTTCGCGCTGCCGCGTGCTCAGTGCGGCATTCGGCTCGGTTGCGGTGTTCACTGTACTCGCGGTGTTCACTGTGCTCGTCATACGGTCTCTCCCACCCTTAACACTTCACTCAGCCGATCGCGCCGTCGCAGCAGAACCTCGACCAGAACCGCAATGGCCAGAACTACCGCGGTGGCCACCACCAACGCTGCTATGAACCACCACGAAATCACGGGCTGCGGAGCATACAGTCCACCAGCCAACACCCCGAGCCCGAGAGAGGGCCCGAGGAACACGATCACGGCGAGGCCCGCCGCCGTTCCGCCCAGAAGGGCCGCGACGACCAACGGGGTCAACTCGGACAGGGCGAGCCACCATCCGAGTCCCGCCGGGATGCCTATGGTGCGCAGCAGCGACAGTGAGCGTGCCCGCTCCCCCGCTCCGGCCAGCACTGCGGCGAGCAGCGCGATGATGGCGAGCACGGCGAGCCCGCCAATCGACAACGACAGCACGTTCTGCACCCCGGAGACCATCGCCTGACGATTCCAGGCGCCCAACCATCCGTCACGGGTTGTGACCTGCGACGGAGAAATACCCGCGGCAACAACCGCCCGCTCAGCACCGGGGCCCGTGACGAGCATCGTGTCGGCGGTGAGGTGTCGTGAGAGACGCTTCGAAAGTCTGCCCAGGTCGACGTAGACGAACGGTCCAGTGAGATAGCCCGCAGGGCCTTCGGCTGCCGTGCCGACGACTCGCACCGGGATGTCGAGCCCATTTACTAAGAGCGTCACATTTTTCGAGACGAGACTGTCGGCAATCCCCGGATCCACCAGCACGGGCAGCCTGTCGGATGTCGAAGCCTCGGTCAGGCGAGCGAAGACCCCCGAAGACATCGGCTGTGCCACTCCGTCGACGTCGGGAAGCGATTTCAGCACGCTGTTGTAGTGGCCGTCTACCCCGAGCAGCGTGACAACAGAGGTGGCCGTGGCCTGATCAAGATTCACGCCCGCGGAGGTCTGGAACGCCGTCGCGGCCGTGACGCCGGGCGCCGCGGCCACTCGCTTAAGTGTCACGTCGCCGACCGGGCCATCCACGCGAACCTCGGCCCCCACCCGCTGCCAGGCAGCATCCTGCTGTCCGGACTGCACTGTGTTGCTGATGAGACCACTGCCGACGGTCAGTGCGACGGCGAGGGTGAGAGCCAACACGGGAAGTGCCGCCATCGCACGCTGGGCACGCACGGCACCCAGGAGGCCGAGCACGCCGCGCGTTCGACGCGCCAGAGCTCCCACGAAAAGCACCGGCCAACGGTAGACCCTGAGCACAATGATCGTGACGACGCCGGCCAGCAGCAGCGGAGCCGTCGACAAAAGCGGATCCACGCCCACCGTCGCGCCCTGCAAGAGTCCCCGCGAGCCGAGCCCGGCGATCGCGGCTGCAGCCAGCGCCACCACGCTCACTTCGAGCGCGATTCTTCTCGCGGCGCTGCGCCGAGCGAGTTCGAGCCGATCCCGACGATTGGCGGGGGCCGCGCGTCCAAGGCGGAAGCTACTGGCGATCACGGCCTGCACCGGAGCGGCCAGCACCGCAATAACGATCACCGCAACGACCAAGACCGCGGTGGCCGAACCCGGCACCAGCCAAGTAAGAGCACCGCCGAGAAGCACTGCAACCACGGTAGCCAGCAGCGACTCGAGCAGAAACCGCACTCCGATCGCAGCGATGGAGGCGCCTCTGGCCCGCTCCAACGCGATCTCGGGCAGCCGTCGAGCGACCAAAAGCCTCGATAGGAGGATCAACGCAGCCAAAGTGACGCCAAGAACACCGACCAGCACAATCGACATCTGGGCCGTGGCGGCCCTGGCCTGCGCGGCATATCCGTCCAGTGCGGCATCAAAGCCTGAACTGACGCGGATGGTGGCCTCGGACGAATCCGTCAGCATCGAATTGTCGACAGTGATGGCATCGATGTCTGAAGCGACCCGCG
>JBDTAD010000352.1:0-3561 GCA_039924815.1 Lacisediminihabitans sp. | reverse complement strand
ATCCCGTTATTAACCTCGCTAAGCGGCGCGGCTTTGTCTTCCAAGCGGGTGAAATCTACGGCGGTTCGCGTTCGGCCTGGGATTATGGCCCCCTTGGAACGGCGCTCAAAGAGAACATCAAGCGCCAGTGGTGGCAGTTCATGGTGCAGGGGCGTGAGGACATTGTCGGAATCGACTCGTCTGTCATTCTCCCGCGCAAGGTGTGGGAGGCTTCCGGTCACGTTGAGGTGTTCAGCGATCCTCTCGTGGAGTCCCTGCACACGCACAAGCGCTACCGCGCCGACCATTTGCTCGAGGCGTACGAAGAAAAACACGGACATCCGCCGGTTAACGGGCTCGCCGATGTGAGAGACCCAGATACCGGCCAGCCCGGCTCCTGGACGGAACCGCAGAACTTCTCCGGCCTGCTGAAGACCTATCTCGGCCCGGTCGACAACGAGGAGGGGCTGAACTACCTTCGGCCAGAGACCGCGCAGGGCATCTTCGTCAACTTTGCGAATGTGCTCGGCACATCACGGATGAAGCCGCCCTTTGGTATCGCCCAGATCGGTAAGAGCTTTCGCAACGAGATCACCCCTGGCAACTTCATCTTCCGCACTCGCGAGTTCGAGCAGATGGAAATGGAATTCTTCGTCGAGCCAGGTACCGACGAAGAGTGGCACCAGTACTGGATCGATGCTTCGCTGAAGTGGTACACCGACCTCGGGGTCAACCCCGAGAACCTGCGTCTCTTCGAGCACCCCCAAGAGAAGCTCAGCCACTATTCAAAGCGCACAGTGGATGTCGAATACCGCTTCCGCTTTGCTGGCAGCGAGTGGGGCGAGCTCATGGGCGTCGCGAACCGCACCGACTACGACCTGAAGACCCACTCCGAGGCATCCGGCACCGATCTGTCGTACTTCGACCAGACGAAGAACGAGCGTTGGATTCCGTACGTCATTGAGCCCGCTTTTGGTCTCACCCGTGCGCTTATGGCTTTCCTCGTTGACGCCTATCACGAGGATGAGGCGCCCAACACGAAGGGTGGCGTCGACAAGCGCACGGTTCTGCGTCTGGATCGACGGCTGGCACCGGTCAAGGTGGCCGTTCTTCCGCTATCGCGCAATGAACAACTTTCGCCTGTCGCAAGGGCTCTCGCTGCAGACCTGCGCAAATACTGGAACATCGAATTCGACGACGCAGGAGCCATCGGTCGCCGCTACCGCAGGCAAGACGAGATCGGCACTCCATTCGCCATCACGGTTGACTTTGACACTCTCGAGGACAACGCCGTAACGGTGCGCGAGCGCGACTCGATGGTGCAGGAGCGCGTGTCACTCGACCGCGTGCGCGGCTACCTCGCCGAACAGCTCGTCGGCGCGCAATGAACCGCAACTAACCGGGGACGCCCCGGACTCATCGCGCTGGTGTTACGAAAATTCAGGACATTCGTGCACAACTGTTTCCGTCATCCCGAGAGAATCGCGTCGTCGTAGCGGCTGAAGTGCCAATGTCCTGAGTTTCCAAAAAGCGCAACTTTTGTCATTCCCTCAACCGTTGTGAGTTATCACCGCGGTTCCACAGTTTTGGCGAGGCGGCGACGGCAAAGTGGCGATTTCTCCACTCTTGTCGCATGTCTGATGTTGCAACCATCGTGGATTCGCTCGGCGGACTGGCCCAGAAGCAGCAACTCGTTGAGCGGGGTGCGCGAGATCTCGATCTGACCAGAGCAGTACGCAACGGCTCGGTGAGCAGAGCTCGGCAAGGTTGGTATACGACTCTCCCGGAGGTGGACGCGCGAGTTCGTGCTGTGCGCGTGGGCGGCAGACTCACGGGTATCTCAGCGATCATTCAACTCGGAGGATGGGTGCTCGGGTCGCACCCCTTGCATGTTTCGGTTCCGGACAACGCGGCACGGTTACGATCTCAACACAACCGTCATGCGCGATTCGACCCCGCGGCACCTGGCGGCGTAGTCCTGCACTGGGATTCGTCGGAGCTCAGCGAACGCGGAACGGCTGCGTCCGTCGGCCTGAGCGATGCACTTTTTCGGGTTGTGCTAGACGAGAGTTTGGAGACCGCTGTCGCTGCCCTCGATTGGGCGCTACGAACGGGAGCGCTAGACCTCGTCGACTTCTACAAGCTCATCCAGCGGTTGCCTGAAGACTATCGCTGCATACGTTTTTGGGTGGATCTCGACTGCGACAGCCTGCCCGAGAGCGTCTCCCGCACGCGGCTACGCCTGAGAGGGCACTTCGTCACCTCTCAGATCCCTTTGGGCGAAGTCGAACGGATCGATCTTCTCGTCGATTATTGCGCCGCGATAGAGACCGACGGTGAGGAATTTCACCTCACCCGATTTGAGGCTGATCGGCGTAAGGACGTCAGTATATTGCTGGAGGGATTCTCTGTCATCCGTCCTTCTGCTCGGATGGTGTTCTACGACTGGGACAGGGTTCTCCGTGCAGTCGAGACGGCCATCTCGATGCACATTCGTTCTCCTGCCTCCGGAAATTCAGGATTTGCGTCAACTGCCCCTCTTAAGGTTCCTGGTAGCAGGCTGCGACGGCGAAGACGGCTGGCTCACAGTCCTGAATTTTCGAAACACAGCGTGACGGCGCGGGAATAAGGCTGAGAGTAGCGCGTTGGATTCAGCGTGAGTGATCCCATCAAGGTAGACATTTGGTCCGACGTGCAGTGCCCCTGGTGCTACATCGGTAAGCGAAAGTTCGAGGCTGGCGCGGCCCAGTTCGGCGGCGACGTCGAGGTGGAATACCACTCCTATGAGTTGGCCCCTGATACCCCGGTGGACTTCGAGGGCACTCCTCTCGACTACCTCGCCCAGCACAAGGGCATTTCCCTGGAGCAGGCTGAGCAGATGACCCAGACGGTCACCGGCATCGCGGCGAGCGTGGGCCTGGACTACCACTACGAGCACATCCACCAGACCAACACGGTCAAGGCGCATGAGCTCATCCACTACGCGAAGGCCAAGGGCCGCCAGCTCGATATGAAGGAAAGGCTGCTCAAGGCATACTTCGTCGACGGGCGCCACGTTGGACGCATCGAGGACCTTGCAGACCTCGCCGCAGAGATTGGTTTCGACCGGGCCGATGTGGTCCGCTCTCTCGAGGCGAACGAGTATTTGGCAGACGTGAAAGCGGATGTTGCGCAGGCGACCGAGTACGGCATCCAGGGCGTTCCCTTCTTCGTGATCGATGGTAAGTACGGTGTTTCCGGCGCGCAGGAGGCGGACACGTTCGCCAACGTGCTCGCGCAGGTTCGTGACGAAAAGGCGGCCGCCCAATGACGGATGTCGCACCCACCCCGTTCACGATGGTCGGCGACCCGGCGGCAGCAGCCTGTGAGGGCGACGCTTGTCTGATTCCCGGCGCCTCTGACTCGTCAGCGGATTCTCACCCCGCCTGAAGCTCGCGCGCTCGAACCTGGGCCTGTTAGTCGCTGATATCAGCGACGGTGGCGTTCAGCGCCGTGATGAAAGCGGCAGCATCCATGAACGCACTGAGTTCGGGCTCTCCGGCTCCCATCGCGATTCTGCCCGCTATGCGAGAGTCTGCGAAG
>JBDTAD010000351.1:0-3199 GCA_039924815.1 Lacisediminihabitans sp. | reverse complement strand
ACTGGGCGCCGCCACCAGCAACTTCGTACGCTCCGCCAAGGATGGCCGGCTTCCTCTGGAAGACGCGCTCAGCATGATGAGAGCCAGCTGGAGCTAGATCGCGCCCTTCCCTCGGTTCCAGCGCGCTTCTATAGTAAAAAGATGAATACTCGGCTTGTTGCGCGTTTCACCGTCCTAGCCGCCGTCGCGGTCCTCCTCGCAGGCTGCAGCAACACCGCCGGTGCCGACGCCAGCTCATCAGGAAAGCCGCTGCAGCTACGTCTCGTGACCTCCTCGGCCCAAGGAACCTGCACCGAGCCGGCACTTAACTCAGACGGCCCCGGCAAAGCTTGCGACAAAGCAGGCACGACCACCTATGAGTTGGGCAAGTCACTCGGTACCGTTACCCCCACCTCCGTCACGCTGTCGAAGGATCAAGGTCAGGCCCACTCAGTCACGCTTGAGCTCAGCGCCGCCGATACCAGCACGCTTGGCGCTGTGTCCGGCAAGGCCATCAACAAGAACCTGGCAATCGTCCTCGACGGCCGGGTACTTTCGGCACCCCTCGTCAAGGATGCCATCACAACAAGCACGCTTAATCTTGCGTTCGACACCGCATCCGAGGCTAAGCAGACCGCCGCGGAACTGAAGGCCTCGGCAACTCCCTGATCCGAACCAGGTCGCGTCTTGGCGGGCCCTTGTCTTCATCGACCCTCGCCTCGCACGTGGTCAGCCCCGACTGGTCACTCCCAGCGAATCGAGCACGGCGCTCATCGCAGAAGCTGACGCCTCGAAGCGGGCCAGCTCATCCGCATCGAACGGCACGTCGATGACGCGCTCGATCCCGCTTGAGTTGATGAGCGTCGGAACCGACAGTGCCACTCCGCTGACCCCGTGATAGTTCTTTAGGACGCTGCTGACCGGGAGAATGGCACCCTCGTCGTTCAACACCGCCTCGACGATTCGCGTGGCGGACAATCCGATTGCGAAGTTGGTCGCGCCCTTACCCGCGATGATCCTGTACGCCGCGTTCTTCACGTCGCTAGCAATCGTCTCGAGATCGTCCCTGCCGAACAGTGCGCCATCGGCGACGCGCCACTGCGCCAACGGGACCGGACCGATACGAGCCTGCGACCAGAGCGGAAACTCAGAATCACCGTGCTCCCCGACGATCATGGCATGGACGCTGGATGCCGCAACGCCGAGCCGTCTTGCGAGCAACCAGCGCAGCCGGCCCGAGTCGAGCACAGTGCCCGAGGCGAAAATGCGCGTGGCTGGTAGCCCCGAGAATTCGCGGGCAGCGACCGTAAGCACATCGCACGGGTTCGACACAATGACGTACACCGCATTCGGCGCACGTTCGACGAGCTTCGGCATGAGGTCGCGGATGATGCCGATATTGGTGGCCGCAAGGTCGAGCCGACTCTGTCCCGGCTTCTGCTTCGCGCCCGCCGTCACCACGACAACATTGGCATTCTCGACGCCCGAGATGTCGGCACCGCCGCCGATACGCGACGCGCCAGCAAACGGGGTGCCATGCTCGAGGTCCAACACCTCAGCCTCGACCCGCGCGCGGTCAACGTCATAGAGCACAATCTCATGCGCCGCACTTCGAATCAGCGACGCGTACGCGATGGACGTTCCCACTGCACCGGCGCCGATGATGGCCAGTTTGGAGTTCTCGATAACCTGCATATTCAACTTCACTTCCGCTTGGTTGACCTGGTGAGCAGTGCTTCGAAGTCGTGCTCAGTATTGCCCACGCCGCGAAGCAGGGTCTGCATGATGAGGTTCGCCCATTCGGACGCAGACTCGCCGTCGGGCCGGGCCATTGCCGCCTCGTGGATCAGAGACATGTACACGGTGCGCACCCACCGAAGGTCAACCCCGGGGCGCAGGAGTCCGACGTTGAGCGAGCGCTGCAACAGGGAATCGAGCTTGGCGACGTTGTCTGCGTCGATGCCGCGGGCGCCCTCACTGCCGAGATCGACGAACTGCCAAGATGCTCGCCAGTCGACCTTGAGCTCGAGCGTCGCGACGGTCAGCTGATACAGCGCAACCAGAGGGGGCGCCGTTTCTACGTTCGCACCGGCAGCGGCTTCGCGCAACTTTGCGTTGACAACGTCGACGAGGGCATCGAGCAGGTCTTCCCGCGACGAGAAGCGACGGTGCACGGTCGTGCGCGCGACACCGGCAGCTTTGGCCACGGCTTCGAGGCTTGCTGAGGGATCGGCGGCGAAAACGTGTTCTGCCGCCGCGAGAATGCGCGCGATCGAGTTCTCAGCGTCGGCGCGGAGAGGTCGCGCGGATCTGTGAGAGGTTTCCGACATACAGACATTCTATCGTCACATCTCTTGACTTAACTGCATCATGAGTGTTCCATTTAACTGGTCGACACGGGGTCGACCTGAGTGAAAGAAGACATCATGGACCTCCAGCTTTCGGGCAAGACTGCTCTCGTGACCGGCGCGAGCAAAGGAATGGGTTTGGAGGTCGTGCGTGTCCTTCAGGAGGAGGGAGTTACCGTCCTGGCGGCCTCGCGCACCGTTACTCCGGAGCTCGCCGCTACCGGCGCTGTGACCCTGACCGGTGACCTGTCCCAGCCGGATGTCCCGGCCCGGATCGTGGCAGAGGCGCTCGGAGTCACGGGCACGCTGGACATCCTCGTCAATAATGTCGGCGGTGGCGATTCGGGCGCTCCCGGAGCAGGCTTCCTCGACTTCGCCGATGAGGCATGGTCATCCACCTTCGACCTGAACCTTTACGCAGCCGTTCGGACAACGCGTGCCGCCCTGCCCGCCCTGCTGGCTTCGCGCGGAGCCGTCGTCAATGTCTCATCCGACAGCGCCCGCCGACCACACACGGCGCCGCTACCCTACGGTGCCGCGAAGGCAGCACTTAACGCGTTAACGAAAGGCTTGTCGGAGGAGTTCGGCCCGCGGGGGGTGCGATTCAACACCGTGTCGCCATCGTCGACTCGGACTGCGCTTTGGGAGGGCGAGCACAGCTTCGGCGCCGACCTGGCGCAAGCAATGAACGTCACGCAGGAGGAACTAATCGCGGCTCTTCCGTCGCAAATAGGGATGCTCACGGGCCGCTTCATTGAACCGCGTGAGATCGCGACCACGATCGCCTATCTCGTTTCGCCGCTCGCGGCCAGTGTTCACGGCTCCAACTGGGTTGTGGATGCCGGCGTCTCGAAGACCATCTAGACAAGAGC
>JBDTAD010000350.1:0-2974 GCA_039924815.1 Lacisediminihabitans sp. | reverse complement strand
CCTTAGCGCTGGTGGCAGGAGCCGGGATGTCGGCTGCCACTGTCTGTTCGGAGCCAGAGCTGAGATCCACTTTGAGGAGAGAGTCCCCGGTTGCGACCACTGCGAACGGAGACTCGGCTCCCACCTGCTGTAGACGAAGCCCCTTCTCCTTGAGCTTGTGTTTCGCGCCGTTGTCCGTGACCAACTCGTTCGTCGACTGGTCGAGAACCACGGCGTGGTCACCAACGGCGGAGAGCTGGAACGTTCCTACCCCCGGAAAGTCGGTGGCGGAAGGAACATCCGCCAGCGAAGCGCTCGTATAGAGCTTCTTCTTTTCTGGAGAGACCGCCAGGACGACGCCGTCTTTCGTGACGACGGCATGCGCTCCCGCACCCAATTTCAGCGTGGGTGGAGTCGATACGTAGTTGAACTGCAAGTCCCCCACCGAGGAGATGGTCCAGAGATCACCCTTCGGCGACACGATGGCGATCGTGGTGCCGCCGTACGACACCTCAGAGCCCTTGGGAACATCGATGGCGGAAGTGACCTTCGTGGTCGCGGGGCTCACTGACTCCACGCGGCCAGCGTCCGGGTCATACATAAAGAGGGTGTCGCCGTCTTGCAGCACGGTGAAATCCGCGCTGCCAGCAACGACGGATCCGTTGAGCTCGTCAATCTGCCGATTGAGGCGCCCACCTAGCAGTTGTTGGCCGTTGGTGACCCAGACATCTCTTGACGTAAGGTCTACGGCCGAAACGGGAAACCCAGGATGCAGCGCGGCGACAGTGAGGGGAACTCCCGCGATGACGGCGATCACCAGTGCGGATGCCGTCGCTTTGCGCGATTTCACCCACCTGCTCAGCGCATTCAAGGCGTGCTCCCCGCGGTTGTTTGCTTGATTTCGTTAAATTTGTGCGGGCAAGCCCGACAAGAACTTGATAAACCTAACAGACGAATATTCTTCTGTTTGACCAGTCGCACCGCTGTGCACTCACTTCGGAGAATTCGGATAACACGACTGCAACGGTGTGGCAGAAAGCTGTCCAGCACGCTTGACAGCCACCTCGATGCACACTGTCGCGCCCTGCGAATAGCCATCCACTGCGATGGTGCTGCTTGTCGTTGCCTGCATCGCCGCATCCGCCGTTCGGTCGGTGCGCTTCCACACAAAGGAGTCGCCCTTCTCAGGCTTCGGGTCGGCCACGGTGAAGGTCACCGTCGTTCCGTTCGCTGCGGCTGAAACCAAGGTGGGCGAGGGAATCCCTTCGACCACGGCTGAGTCATCGGACCCTGCCTTCGGCGTTGTTCCAGGCTTTGCCCCACCAGATGGCGCACCGAACACGAGAATGCCCGCGACAATTGCACCGGCAATCAGCACGGCAGCCGCGATGGAAACTCCGACGATCACTCTGCGCACGGTGCTGCGTGGCGCTTCGTCCGGTTCATCCGCTGGCGTCTCGGCCGGGGCCGGTGCGGTGCTCGGGGCGATACGACTGCGAACCACCGTTTCGACGGGTAGCTCCCCCGGGAAACCCTGCGCGGCAGACCCCGAGCTGGCCGCAGTTGCACGCTTCCCGAGCGGCTGCGCTTCAACGCTCTGAGCACCGCGAACCCGAGTAGCCTCCGCCGAGGCCGAGGCGGTCTGTGCTGCCGGTGGCGCCGAGATGAGGTTCTCCGTGGGCTGCGCGTTGATCGTCGTCGCGCCGCGAGCACGCGTGGCATCCGCACTGTCATCCTGATCGTCACGGCGCGGTACATCCGCGGTGAGATTGGGCACATCGATGGTCGTGGGCGAGTAGCCGAGTTCAAGCTCTACCCGTTGCAGGGCCCTGGCAAAGTCGACAGCGGTCTGAAACCGATCCGAGCGGTCAGACGCCATGCCTTTCTGCAAGACGGGAATCAAGGACGGGGGAAGGTCCGTGCGCTCCATCGGCGAAATCGCCCCACGCTCGATCCGCCCAATCAAGTCAAGTGTGCCATTGGATCTGCCGCGAACCTCGAATGGTGTGTGGCCAGCGAGGATCGTGTAAATGGTCGCCGCGAGTGAAAAGACATCGGAACGTACGTCGGGCTTGGGATTGTCTTCGAACATCTCGGGTGGCGACCAAGGCACCGACATCCCGATCGACTGGCTCTCGGTGCTGCCCGCCGTGTCGAGGTTGTTCCCAGACAGCGATTGGGTCTGCACCGGCAGCACTTCGTCATCGACAGCAGAGGAGATTCCGAAATCGGTGAGAGCGGGCCAACCAAAGTCATTAGTAAGGACGTTGGCTGGCTTGATATCGCGGTGCAGGATCCCGACCGAGTGGGCTGTCGCCACACCACTGGCCAGACGGATGCCCGTGCGCAGAGCGTCCGGAACGGCAAAGGCCTCCTGCTTGTAGCGTTCGCCAAGACTCGCGCCCGAGCAGTACTCCATGACGAAGTACGGGCGGTCGTCCGAGGCAACATCCGCGTGATAGATCGTGACGATATAAGGATGGGCCGAGAGCTGGGCCATGAGGTTCGCCTCGGCAACGAACGCGGCTCGATTGGCCGCGGTCAGCTCCTCGGTGAGGAGAACCTTGACGGCGACCCGGCGCTTGGGCAACTGCTGCTGGTAGAGAAAAACGTCGGAGAAGCCACCAGAACCCAGCAGGCGGTCAAAAGTGTATCCGGGCAATTCCGGTGGAATTGATGCTGGTCTGCGCATGCCGTTAGCTCCTCGGCCGAGTCTCTTCAAGGAACCTCGGGATGCCATTGCGGTCAACGGTGTCGTCACTCGCGTTCGAGTGCGCACCAGCGATCCCTGCGAGCACCGACTCCACCACCACCACGGTGACATTGTCAGAACCGCCGGCGGCAATCGCAGCGTTCACGAGTCGCTCGGCGAGCGTCGGGGCCAGTTCATCATCCGCGGCACTGGCAGCATTGTGGAACACGATGATGCGCGCGATCTCGTCGTCTGAGAGTTCTTTGGTGAGGCCGTCGGTACAGAGTAAGAAGGTTTGGCGAC
>JBDTAD010000349.1:0-2744 GCA_039924815.1 Lacisediminihabitans sp. | reverse complement strand
CGCCACCAGTTCGAGCCAGGAGTACAGGTAGCCGAAGAAGAACGCGAGCGGCACGAGCACCGCAAGTGACCAGCCCAGCGGCGTGACAACAGCGGATGCCTTGCCCCACCACGCGGAGAGGACCCCGCGAATCCCCTTCGTCGCTCGCACGAGCGCGACGATCAGATCGGCGAGGAAGCCCGTCCTGTTGCCGACGATCTTCGTGCGCGCATTGGTGAGCCCCTCGGTGGAGGTGTCGTACACGGAGTCGAACCGTGCCGACCTCGTCATCGTCGCGCTGCGAGACGTCCTCGTATTCCCACGAGACGTGTCGGTCTTGCTGTTCACACCGCTTGCCTGTCAGTGGGCGGTGGTGTCTCGATCAGCACCTGGCTGATGATGCTCGAGGGAGTTACCCCCTCGAATTCGGACTCAGGGTCGAGCACGAGGCGACGGTCGCGGCAATTGCTTCGGCAGACGTGATCATTGAAATGGGGGCACTGGCCCGTACGGTGCACGTCGACCCGTCCATCAACGATTACGTATCGCGCCTAGTAGATGCCACGCGTTCGGCGGTCGAGGTGAGACTGGGTGTCAGCGTACGCGGCGCACTCGCGCTGATTCGCACGGCCAAGACGTTCGCTGCATCCAACGGACGCCACTACGTCATCCCCGATGACATTAAGGCACTCGCAGAGCCCGTGCTCGCACACCGCCTGGTGCTCGATCCCGAGGCCGAGTTCGAGGGAGTCACTGCCTCGAGCATCATCAGCCAGGTGCTGATCGAGACTCCGCCGCCCGCTGATAGGCAAGCGGTGTGAGCAGCAGGGAGGACTCATCGCGCACCGCAGTGAGGGCGGCTCGCGGAGCGACGACAAGATCGGTGCGGGGAGCATCGACTCGATCGGCGCGCCTTGACGCTGTCTACGACACGTCGACGGCCGGCCTGACGAACGCGCGCACCAAGATCGTGGGTAATCGCACCGGATTCCTCGCCGATCTAGTCATCGCTCTGGTGCGGGCAATGGGGGGGATTCGAGGCATTGCTGCCGGATGGTGGGCAAAGGCCTCCGCGGTCGTCACGCCTCTCGGCTGGTCACTCGTAGCGGTCGTGCCCCTCGCGTTCATCTTCGGCTACACGTTCTCCTGGCTCGAACTCGTGGCCGCGGCCTGGGCTGTACTGGTGCTCATCATCCTTGCTGCCGCGTATCTCATTGGCAGGGGAGCATTTCTGGTGCAGCTGGCCATCCCGCACAACCGGGTGGTGGTGGGGGAGGCGGCGACCGGAATCGTCAAGGTCAGTAACCCAACCCGCCGACACCTTCCCGGAGCGAAAGTCGAGATTCCCGTGGGAGACGGGCTCGCGGAACTTGCGCTCCCTGGGCTTGCACGCGGTGCAAGTGATGAACACCAGTTCGTGATTCCCACGAGCAGGCGAGGAGTTTTGTCTGTCGGTCCGGTGCGCACGGTCAGGGCTGATCCCATCGGGCTTGTGCGCAGGGAGTTGCTATGGACCGAGGCAACCGAGTTGTTTGTGCATCCGAAAACGATCGACATTCCC
Organism: Lacisediminihabitans sp.; assembly: GCA_039924815.1. GTDB lineage: Bacteria > Actinomycetota > Actinomycetes > Actinomycetales > Microbacteriaceae > Parafrigoribacterium_A. Next base: position 1,204 of record JBDTAD010000349.1, on the reverse strand, counting down.
AGTACTAGCACCGGATTCGTTCGCGACTTAGAGGGTTCGCCCACGCGCGACCTGAGCAGTAGCGACGTGTCTTTTCATGCGCTGCGGGAGTATCTCCCTGGCGACGAACGCCGCAACATCCATTGGAAAAGCACGGCAAAGACCGGTACGTATATGGTGCGTCAATTCGAAGAAACCAGACGCAGCCACCTTGTTATCGCCCTGAGCCTGGCCAGCGCGGATTACGCCACCGATGAAGAATTCGAGATGGCGGTGAGCGTTGCCGGCTCGCTCGGCACTCGCGCAATCCGCGACGCTCGCACGGTCTCCGTGGTCGCCAGTGAGCGTACCCCGGAGTTCGCCAAGCGAAAGGTATTCGCGGTGCGTCAGCTCAGCACGTTGACTCGGGGTCGATTGCTGGACGACTTGGCCGTGGTGGAGAAAGCTGAGTCGGCTCTCGCGATCCTGGACCTTGCGAGGGTGACATCAGATCAGGTGAATGGCGTCTCTGTCGCCTTTCTCGTGTGCGGTTCAACGCCGACGCCTGCCCAGCTGCGGGCGGCATCAACCAGATTTCCCCTCGGCGTTGAGGTGGTGGCCATTGTGTGTGACCCGCAGACCGTTCCTGGCCTACGCAGGGTTGCCGGATTGAGCGTCTTAACAATCGGCTTTCTCGAAGACCTTCGCAAATCACTTGCGAGATCGGCTGCTGCGTGAAGTCTGCACGGCTCAGCCCCGGATTCATCGCGGTCAACACCGCGATGATGTGGCTGACGACGGCCATCGCCTCCGCTGCACTGTGGCCGATCTACCGCAGCGATCAGATCGTTCTCCTGATTGTTGTCATCACGGTCGCCGCATCCGTCGTAGCCATCCTCGGTGCGGTGTTTCGCTGGCCCGGCTACGTCATGGTACTAGCGACACTCGGCTTGTATCTTGCATTCGGGGTGCCGCTGGCTGTTCCCAGCGATGCACTCTATGGAATACTGCCGACTCCGGACGGACTGGTATCACTACTCACAGGGACTGCCCTCGGCTGGAAGCAACTCCTGACGATCACCCTCCCGGTGGGAGGTTATCAATCGCTTCTCGTGCCAGCGTTCGTGCTGATCCTCCTTAGCGTCATCATCGGCCTCTCTGTCGCGCTGCGCTCGAAGCGTGGGGACCTCGTGGTGCTTGCGCCCGCCGCGCTCTTCATCATCGCGATCGCGTTTGGGCCGGAACG
>JBDTAD010000348.1:0-4977 GCA_039924815.1 Lacisediminihabitans sp. | reverse complement strand
TCGCAGCCGGATGTCCCAGCCAGGATCGTGGCAGAGGCACTCGGCGTCACGGGCACGCTGGACATCCTCGTCAACAATGTCGGCGGTGGCGACTCCGGTGCTCCCGGAGCGGGCTTCCTCGACTTCGCCGATGAGGCGTGGTCATCCACCTTCGACCTGAACCTCTACGCGGCCGTTCGAACAACGCGTGCCGCGCTGCCCGCCCTGCTGACTTCAAGCGGAGCCGTCGTCAATGTCTCATCCGACAGCGCCCGCAGGCCACAGACCGCACCACTGCCGTACGGCGCAGCAAAGGCGGCACTTAACGCACTGACGAAGGGATTGTCTGAGGAGTTCGGCCCGCGGGGCGTGCGGTTCAACACCGTATCTCCATCATCGACTCGGACTGCGCTTTGGGAGGGCGAACATAGCTTCGGTGCCGACCTCGCGCAGGCCATGAACGTGACACAGCAGGAGCTGATCGCAGCTCTCCCGTCGCAAATGGGGATGCTCACCGGTCGCTTCATCGAACCGCGTGAGATCGCGACGACGATCGCCTACCTCGTCTCGCCGCTCGCGGCCAGTGTTCACGGCTCCAACTGGGTTGTGGATGCCGGCGTCTCGAAGACCATCTAGACAAGAGCCGCTGACGCGTGGGGGTGATGTGCGGCACCCCCACGTCGTCCCTATTTCGCGGGCGGGTAGTTACCCGCGGCGAGATCGTCGAGCAGGCTCGGGTGGAGGGGCTCCCATCCAAAGCGCTCTCTCGTCCAGGTGCTCGAGGAAGGCTGGTCTGCCGAGAAGATGGGGGCGAGGGGGCCGAAGCTTTCTGCGGGAACCTGCTTGGTTGGGACTCCGAGTTGGCGACCGATGGCTTCGGCGAGACTCAGCATGGTGTCTCCCTCGTCAGCGACGGCGTGGACGACTGTTCCGCCATCCGCTTGCTCGAGAGCGAGTCGGAACAGTCGGGCCGCGTCGCGGCGGTGCACCGCGGGCCAGCGCTGGCTGCCGTCGCCGATGTAGCCCGACACCCCGGTGCGTTGCGCTGCGGCGATGAGCACCCCGGCGAATCCGTAGGCCACGCCGCGCTCGTGCACTGAGCGAGGCAGGCGAACTGCCGCCGAGCGGACACCCTTAGCTGCGAGGTCGAGAACGGCCAGGGTGTTGCGGCCGCGGCCACCGACAGGACCGTCGGTCGTCGTTGGATCCTGTTCCGTCGATGGGCGACCGGCTGCGTTGGGTGTGCCAGAGGCGATCACGAACGGCTTGCCGGTACCGATGAGCGCCGCGCCGAGCGTCTGCATCGCCAGGCCTTCCTCGGCCATCCCCGCGGCCAGGTTGCTGAAGTCATTACTGAAGGCGAGGCTGATAACCCCGTCAGACTCTTCCGCGCCAGTGGTCAGAACGTCGAGATCGCCGAGGCCCCCGCGAACTGCGGTGCCCCCAGCAGCGGTGACGATCCTCGCCGAGGCTTCTGAGCGGGCGAGGCCGAAAACTTCGTGTCCAGCGGCGATCAGTTCGGGGACGACGACCGAGCCGACGCCGCCCGATGCTCCTGTGACAAAAACGCGCATGATGAAACACCTTAGTGATGCGACTTTGATCCCATCACTGTAGCACTTTGACGGGACAAAGGTCGCATCAGTAGGATAGAGCTATGCCTCGATGGGAACCAGATGCGCGCGAACGCCTTGTTGCCTCAGCCCTGCAGCTGTTCACTGAGCAGGGATACGACAACACCACAGTGGCCGAGATTGCCAATCGCGCTGGCCTGACCAAGAGCACATTTTTTCGGCACTTCACCGACAAACGCGAGGTGCTCGCTGCAGGCCAAGAGACGCTCTCGCGGCTTTTGGCGGAAGGCATCACGCGCGCGCCCGAGGATGCGACACCTCTGGGCGCAGTCGCTGCCGGACTTCAGAACGCGGCCGACGCGATGACCCCGTTCAATCGCGAGCTTGGCCCCCGGCTAGCGGCCGTCATAGCGACCAGCGCTGAATTGCAGGAGCGGGACGCTCTCAAGCGGGTCGGCATGGCCGCAGCCATGACTGCTGCGTTGAAAAGTCGGGGGTTCGCTGAGCCGATGGCGATCACCGCCGCCGAACTCGGAGTGCTCGCTTTCAAGGAATCGTTCGCGCAGTGGATTGCTCCGAACAATGAGCGCGAGCTCGGGGACCTGGCGCAGGAATATCTCGACCGGCTGCGCGTCGCCATCGCCCAACTCGACTAGCCTGCGAACGCCTGACGCGCCCGACCCTACGTCGGACACTGTCGGGACTACCGCGCAGAAGGGTCGGTGATGCCGGCGTCTCGAAGACCATCTAGCGGCAACACACTCCTCGCACTAGCTCATCGCGCGAGACAGCACCTCAAGAAACATGGCGACTTGCCGAGAGAATACCTCTTTGTAGTCGACGAGCCGCAGCTCGACCTTCACAGCTTCCGCGTACGGGTATCGCAAGGGGTCCGCGGGTGAGTAGCTCTGCACCCAGCCCTCCTTCGTTTGATCTCCGTAACTGGAGGCGAGCAAACTTCCATGTGCGGCCGCGGCCGCGAGCACCAGATTCGAGTAGACCTGATAGTGCGCGACCGCGTCGCGACCCCGCAGACCGCGCATGTGGAGCGCACGCAACACCGCATCCACTGCTCGCAGCTCGTTGATTCCATTGGTATTGAGCCCCATCGCAATTGCGGCGGCGGCGGGGTGCTCTTCTGCGACCCTCCACGCCCGCCATGCCAGATCGTTGAGGTCGAACTTCCAATCATCGGTCGGGACGTATCCGTCGAGTGAAATACCATCCAAGGTTTCAGCGATCGCCAACACCAGATCTTGCCTACTCGCGAAATGTCGGTACACGGCGGTCGGCGAGGCTTTGAGTTCGGCGCCGAGGCGCGTAAAAGTGAGCGCAGACTCTCCCTCACCGTCAAGAAGGCGCAGGGCGGCAGCCACGATTTCGTCGGGAGATATGGAACCCCGTTTGCGGCGCGAATGCGTGCCGTCGTCCATCTGCTTCTCCTGTCGGCGAGCGGCCACCCGGGGCGATGGCATAGATCTATGTTGTCACGCGAAGCCAACTTAGTGAATACCCTTGACTAAGGCATTCACTATCACTAGGTTCATATCACTTGCAAAGACGCTACTACCGAATTTCCGGATGAGACTCCATGAACCCTGATCCCTCGCAGAGCAGAGACTCCTTTCGGATTGCTGCGCTCGGGTGCCGCTTGCCCATGGGGCGGCCCGGAAATAGAACCCAGGGAGCCAGTCGGCTCCTGTTGATCGCCAGCGTCCACGTCGGCAGCGTGCGAACCACCACTGCGGAGCGCCGAACATTGAGCGGTGCACCTTCACCGGCCGCGCAACACGCTCTTGTGGCGACCCCGCAATCGACGTTCTCGACGATCTAACCAGCACACCCATCAATGCCAGACACGAGAGGCCAAGACATGTCGAAACGCACCATAATGTTCGGGGCGGCGCTATTCGTCTCGATCACACTGATCGCGACCGGATGCACAACCGCATCGACCACACCCACTGCGTCCACGGATACGATTCGCACAACCATCGATATCCCAGCGACCTTTGATCCCACCCTGGACCAGTCCCTGCCGGACTTCCTCCTTGCGCGCACCTCATACGACACGCTCGTGCGCCGCGACAAGACGGGCCTCGTCCCAGGACTGGCGACAAAGTGGTCGAGCACGCCGACGTCGGCGACGTTCACGATTCGTCAGGACGCGACCTGCTCCGACGGCACGAAGATCACGCCGACGGTCGTGAAGAACTCGCTCGAGTACCTGGCGCGACCCAACAGCGGCAGCACCCAATCCATCTACGCGTTCGGACCCGGCAATACCCCGGTGGTGACAGCGGATGATGCGGCGGGCACCGTCGACATCAAGCTGCAGGTGCCCTGGCCATTCCTGGCGCAGGGCTTGTCGATATCGGCCACCGGGATCATTTGCCCGAAAGGCCTCGCCGATCCCAAGGCGCTGGCAGCTGGCACAGCGAAGGGCAGCGAGTCAGGCCCCTATACCCTCAAGTCGTCCGAGCCCGGTGTGCACTACGAGTTCGCCCTCCGCAAGGACTACAAGTCCTGGCCAAAATGGACCACGAAAATCGGAGGCACGCCCGCTGCGACACTGATCTACAACGTCTCTCCCGATCCCACCTCGACCGCGAATTTGATCCTCAGCGGACAGATGGACATCGGCAAGATTCAGGCTCAGACCACCAGCCGGTTCAAGGGACAGTCCGACTACAAGGTGACCACGAACCGCTTCTCGGACTTCTACCTGCTCTTCAATGAACGACCGGGAAGTGCGTTCGCCGATGAGGCGGCCCGCAAGGGCGCTGTGCAGGCGATCGATCGCGCGACATTTGTGAAGGTGACCTCGCTGAACACCGGCCAGCTCCCGAAGTCGCTGGCGTCGAACGAGACCCAATGCGTCGCAGATGCAAAGAACGACATCCCGGCTCAGGATGTAGCCGCTGCCACATCCGCGCTAAAGGGCAAAACGATCCGACTCATCGGACCGAACATCGCCGGTGCTGCGGGTGCGGGCAACGAGTACCTCGCCGAGGCCCTGCGCAGTGCCGGCGCAACGGTCAAGTTGACGAACACCGACCTCGGTTCGTGGATCTCGACTCTGATCACCAAACCGGACGACTGGGACGTGACGATGTACGCGGACCTCAACTTCCTCGGATCACTGGCCAGCCCGCTCATGAACTTCACCGGCCCGACAATTACCGAAGGTGGCAGCAACTTCGGTGCAATCCACAACCCGGCTGCGGAGGCCGCGTTTACTGCGGCGAGTGGCGAGTCGGATCAAACTGCCCAGTGCGGCGATCTGAATAAGGCGATCGATGCCTTGATCTCGCGTTCGGATGCCCTTCCTCTGGACAACGACCCGTTCATCTATGCATCACGGCCCGGATTCACGGTCCACATGCTCGGCGGTGCCCTAGACGACCCGATCTTCCGCATCGGC
>JBDTAD010000347.1:0-4475 GCA_039924815.1 Lacisediminihabitans sp. | reverse complement strand
GGTTCGAGTAGCTCGAGCATCCCATCGTCGTCGACCGGTGACCCGGCGAGCGCCCAGCCTACGAAGGCCGCCAAATGGTAGTCACCGACGCTGACGTGATCTGGGTCGCCGTGACTGCGCTGCACCGTTTCGGCCGCCGTCCACACGCCAATTCCAGCGACGCTACTCACACGTCGAACCGCCTCCACGGCTGAGACGTCCACCGCGCGTTCAAGGGCGGTGGCAACGGATGCTGCGCGAACCACGGTCGCCGAGCGTTGCGGTCCGACCCCGGCGCGGTGCCACTCCCACGATGGAATCCGCTTCCAGGTGTCAGCCGCCGGAATCACCCGCATTCCCAGCGGCGCGGGTCCGGGTGCCTCGTCGCCAAACGTGGTGACCAGGCGTCGCCAACTGCGCAGTGCCTCGACGCTCGTGACCTTCTGCTCGAGAATTGCGGGAACGAGCGCGGCGAAGAGTCGGTGAGTGCGCGTGAGCCGCAATCCGGGCATCCGCCGTTGCGCTTCGGCGAGCAAGGGTTCGGCCCGCGCATCGAAGGTTGACGGGTCATCGGCCGCACCGCACAGCGCGGGAACAGACGCAATCGCGTGTGTCGCTCCCGGCCCCCATGCAGTCGCGACAATGCCGTCGCCCTGGCGAAGGTGGAGGGTCGCCGGCCCATCCGTGGTGCGCAGGGTCAGCCAGGCATCCTTACCTTCCCATCGGAAGGTCGGATCAAACGGACCGCGGCCGATCGGGGCGAGCGTACTGCGAAGGTCGACCGGCTCTCGCGGCGCATAAGTCGACTCGAGCTGCATGCACCGAGGCTACGTCACGGCTGCGATACCGCAGCGGTCGCACACCCGGCATCCGTCATAGAAGTCACGAGAAGATCCGCCTCTCCTAGGCTGGTGGGCATGGTGCACTCCGACTGGATCGAACACCGTCGAGGAGACGGCGAGCTCGTGGGATGGATGTCGCCTCGGGGCGAGAAGTTCGTGCCGATTGACCTGTTTGGGCGCCCACTCACCGACGCGGTCGACTGGCTCCCCGCAGAGGAGACGCTCGAAGCGGTCGGAATCGGCTATCTCGCAGATGCCTACGAGCTGAAGCTGGATGATGGTCACTGGCTGCGCGTGAGGGTGATCGAAGTATCAACCGAACGCATCGTCGTCAAGAAAGATGACTGGGGCGACATGAGCGCCCCGCAGCTCAGTTACACCCTGCCCTGGCCGATCCCCGAAACCCTGCGCTTGCTCGACACGTCCCGCACGCGCCAGTGACGACTATTTAGACGGGGCAACCAGTTCAAGCTCGGGGATCTTCGGCAGTCGCCCGTCTCCCGAGGAGCGCCCCGTGACGCGGCGCCCAATCCAGGGCAGCACATACTCGCGGTAGTACGCGGCCGTCCGACGCGACCGTGCTCCGGCCGGCACGGCTGCGACTTCGTCAACACCCCACTCAGCGGGCACCGGCGCACCCAGCGCCTGCAGCACGTTGCTTGCCACCCTGGCGTGGCCGAGCGCATTGAGGTGAAGCCGATCGGCAGACCAGTAGCGGATGTCGCCCAGAATCGCGTCGCCCCAGTTGTCGACGAAAGTGACGTTATCGCGTGGCGCCCGACTGAAGATTGCGGCAGCCAGCTGGTCACCCCTGGAGCGAACGAGCGCGCCCAGCGGCACGTGGGCGGAGGGGTTCGCCCCGCTGATCATCAGCAGGTGGGTGCCAACCACAACGGCACGGTCGACCGTATCCATGAGCAGGGTCGCGACATCCGCAATGGCCACCCGTGGCCGCATGATGTCGTTGCCACCACCGTTGATGCTCAGCAACTCCGGCTTCATTGCCAGGGCTGGTTCGAGCTGTTCGGCAATCAAGGGTGCAAGCTTGCGACCTCGGATGGCGAGATTTGCGTAACGGAACGGCTGAGCATCCGCCCTCGCGAGCCCGACGGCGACCAAGTCAGCCCAGCCGCGCACCCCGCCGCCGGGCAGGTCATCGCCGACGCCCTCGGTGAAGCTGTCTCCGATCGCAACGTAACTGTGAAACATGCGTCAACGCTACCCGCCCCTTCGACAAGCTCGGGACCCGTCCGTTCGCTCCCTGAGCCTGTCGAAGGGCGCGCATCCGCCCGGCCCCGCGCCTAAACTCGTTCGGTGGCCGTTCCCAAGATTCTGCTGTTCTATGTCTTCACGCCGCTGGCCGACCCAGACGCGATTCGGCTGTGGCAGCGCGACCTGGGCGAGTCCCTCGGGCTCGGTGGGCGCATCATCCTGTCGAAGGATGGCATGAACGGCACGGTGGGCGGCGAGCTGAAAGACGTCAAGCGGTACATCAAGAAGACCCGCGAGTATCCGGCCTTCGCTGGCATCGATTTCAAGTGGAGCGAGGGTAACGGCAACGATTTTCCTCGGCTGAGCGTGCGCGTTCGCGACGAACTGGTGAGCTTCGGTGCGCCCAACGAATTGCGGGTCAACGAAGCGGGCGTTGTCGATGGTGGCGCCAGACTGAGCCCGGAGCAACTCCACGCGCTGGTCGAGTCGAAAGACGTGACATTCTTCGACGGCCGCAACCAGATCGAGGCCCAGATTGGGCACTTCAAGGATGCGGTGATCCCCCAGGTCAGCAACACCCGCGAGTTCGTGGCCGAGCTCGACAGTGGCAAGTACGACCACCTCAAAAACGAGCCGATCGTCACATACTGCACCGGAGGCATCCGCTGCGAAGTGCTTTCGAGTCTGATGATCAACCGCGGATTCCGCGAGGTCTACCAACTCGATGGCGGCATCGCGACCTACGGCGAGCGCTACGGTGATTCCGGTCTCTGGGAGGGATCGCTCTACGTCTTCGATAACCGTTTGGCAATAGATTTCACGGATGACGCGGTCGTAGTCGGACACTGCCGCGTGTGCGAGACACCCACAAATTCCACGGCAAACTGTGCGGATCTGTCCTGCAGAGAACAGTTCGTGGTGTGTGCCGAACATGCTGCGGACATCCGCTGTCTCGAGCATGCCAATTAAATGATTTAGGTCTTCGGGACCGTGCTACATGTATCGTGATCCCGTGAGCACGACTAGGGTGACGCCGGGGTCCCAGACTTCACTTCGTGAAGCCAACAGGGTCCGCATTGTCGACGCCGTGAAGCATCATGGTGGGCTTACTCAGGTCGAGCTCGCGGGGATAACCGGGCTTTCGCCCGCCACGGTCTCCAACATCGTGAAGGAACTATCCGCGTCTGGCGTTCTGCACACCGCTCCCACATCGCGCAGCGGACGACGCGCCCAGCACGTCACACTTGCCCACGCGCATGGTCTCGTCGTAGGCATCCACGTTTCCGCGAGGCACCTGCGGATTGCTCTCGCCGATGTCGCCAATACCGTGGTCGCCGAGCAACACATGCCCCTATCCAAAGATCACCGCGCGGACAACGAGCTAGATCGCTCCGCGCGACTCATTGGCGACTTGCTCGAGTCGGTCGACGCGACTTTCGATGAAATTTTAGCCGTGGGCATTGCTGTTCCGGCGCCTGTCCGTTCGGATCTCGGCGAAATTGCCCGTACCGGGCTGCTGCGCGGATGGGATGGCCTGGCCATTGCTGACCTCATGTCTCGGAGAATCGATCGCCCGGTCTTCGTCGACAACGACGCCAACCTTGGCGCTCTCGCTGAGCTGCACAGTGGGGCAGCGAGAGGCAAAGACAGTGCTCTGTACGTCGACGTCTCGCACGGCTTGGGCGCCGGCCTAATTCTGAACGGCCAGATTTATCGGGGCCACAACAGGGGTGCCGGTGAGTTCGGTCACATGACCATCAGCGAAAATGGTCCGCTCTGCCGCTGCGGAAATCGAGGCTGCGTCGAGGCGCTCGCTGGCGGGCCAGCTATCCTCGATAAGCTGCGCGCATCCAGCGGAGCGCTCAAACTGAACGACGTGGTGATCCGGGCTCTCACCGGCGACGCGCACTGCATCAGGGCGATCGCGGATGCTGGCCGTCACATCGGAATTGCCGTTGCGGGAGTCTGCAACCTTCTCGATCCCGAGCATGTCGTCATTGGCGGCGAACTGGGCAAAGCCGGAGAGATCCTCCTCGGTCCGCTGCGGCACAGCATGGAGCGGGCCGCCCTCTGGGAGCCCAATGATCTTCCGGATGTCGTGCAAGGCCAACTCGGAGAGCGTGCCTCTTTGCTGGGGGCCATCAGCTACGCCGTTGACCACATTCCGATCAAACTTGACGAACTCGTCGGCTGACCAGAGCTGTTTTCGGCAGAAAGGTCTTCAGTGGCCTGCGTAAAGAGTCCGCATCAATTCACGAAACGTTGAGTTCAAGTCTTGACGCCAAGGGCACGAAGTGGCAAGCTCATGCCAGTCGTCAAAGAGGGCGGCTTGTGAGAGAGGTTTTTCAATGAAGATAGCCATCAAGAGGGCAGTCGTCGTCGCAGCCACACTGTTACTTACAGCGGGCACCTTGGCCGCTTGTTCATCGACCGCCACGCCAT
>JBDTAD010000346.1:0-2647 GCA_039924815.1 Lacisediminihabitans sp. | reverse complement strand
CCGCAGTGGCGAACGCTCGGCGCGCTCGCTGCACTCTGGATCTTTGTGCTCGCCTGGTTCACGATCGGAGCGCGGGCCTGCTACCGGCCCATGCCCACGGCAATCTTCATAGCCCTGGTGATCGTCTGCACCGGCGCGGGCACCGCATTCTCACCGTCCCTGGCAACGATGCAGGCGATTTCCTATCCGCTGGTGTGGGTTTTCGTAGCGCGGATGCGCAATGCGATCATCGCCAACGTGCTGCTCGCGCTCGCCGTCGGGGGCGGCTTTCTAATCAGCCTGGGTACCTCCGAGGCCGCGTTAACCCAGATCATCGTCACCCTGGCGCTTTCGCTGGGCTTCAGCATGGCAATGGGACTGTGGATCAGTCGAGTCTTTGATCTCAGCACTGAGCGTCAGGAGCTCATTGAGAGGCTGCAGGCCGCGCAGGGCCAGCTCGAGTCGTTGCACCGGGATGCGGGAGCTACTGCCGAGCGCGAACGCCTGGCGCGGGAAATCCACGACACCATCGCGCAGCGCCTCACCGGGATCGTTCTGCTGGCCCAGCGCGCGCAGGGTGAGTTCGCGAGCGGCGGGGCTGCCCTCGGCGACCAGCTCGCACTGCTCGAAAGCGGAGCCAGGGATGCGCTGGCCGAGACACGCTCGCTCGTGGCGGCTACCGCATCCGCAAACCTCGTTGACGGCGGGGTAGCTGCCGCGTTGGAGCGGCTCGGCGAGCGCTTCACACGCGAGACCGAGGTGAAGGTGACGGTGACGATCACCGGCACTGCAGCGATGGACCGTGACGCGGAAGTCGTGGTGCTGCGGTGTGCGCAGGAGGGCCTCGCCAACGTGCGCAAGCACGCGCGGGCCCGGACGGCATCCGTGACACTGAAAGTGACGGGTAGCACTGCTTCGCTGACGGTCGCGGATGACGGCGTCGGCTTCGATACCTCGGCGGCGAGCAGCGGATTCGGCCTCGCTGGCTTGCACGAGAGATTGACGCTCGTGGGCGGCAGCTTGGCGATGACTTCTCGCGCGACCGGAACGAGCCTTGTCGCGACGCTACCTCTCGCCGGGCAGAGTGTTCCCTTCGACAGCCCCAGGGAACGAAACGACGCCACGGCCGCTGAGCCGCGCGCGGTCGCTGAGCCTGGGGCCACGCCGCCCGTTCCGAACGATTCGAAGAATCGGTCGGCCGTGCCGGCGGGGATCGAAGCGCCCACGTCCGTCGGCAAGCTCAAGAAACGCAGCGAGGTAACCCCATGATCGCCACTCCCCCGATCCGGGTACTCGTCGCCGACGACCACCCGATCGTGCGCAGCGGCATCGTCGGCCTGCTCGGAACGGCCGCGGATGTCGAGGTCGTTGGCGAAGCATCCACCGGACTCGAAGCGGTGGAGCTCGCCCTGCAACTTACGCCAGATCTCGTGCTCATGGACCTGCGCATGCCCGGGCTCGACGGAGACGCGGCAACCGCGCAGATTCTGGCCACGCACCCCGACATTCGCGTGGTCATCCTCACGACCTACGAGAGCGACGACTCCATCCTCACCGCGATCGAAGCCGGGGCGAGCGGCTATCTGCTGAAGGCCGCACCGCAGGATGAGCTGCTCGCCGGCATCCGCTCGGTGGCACGAGGCGAAGTTGCTCTTGCTCCGCGAATTGCCGCGCTGCTGGTGGGCCGGATGCAGCGCCCGGCAGCACCCACGCTCAGCCCGCGGGAGACGGAGGTGCTCGGTCTTGTTGCTCAGGGGCAGAGCAACCCCGTGATCGCGAAGAGCTTGTTTCTCAGCGAGGCGACCGTGAAGACGCACCTGCTGCACGTGTTTGAGAAGCTCGGCGTGAACGACCGCACCCGCGCGGTCACTCGCGCGATGGAGCTCGGGCTGCTCTAGCCCTCTCCGCCGTCATGCGGTGAGGTCTGGCAATCGGTTCTTCCGAAGGCGAATGAAGAGCCGATTGCCAGACCTCACCGAAGATCGGTTCAGGGCAGGGCAGGGCAGAGCAATTCACTCAGAGGTGCACGCCCACGAGTACGGGCTCGGGCTGCAGGATGACGCCGTACTGGCTGAGCACTCGGCTCTGCACGTAGCGGGCAAGCTCCGCGATGTCGGATGCCGTGGCCGAGCCCAGATTAACCAGCGCGAGCGTGTGCTTGCTCGAGATCGCAGCACCCGAGCCCGGCAGCGAGAATCCGCGCGTCACCCCGGAATGCTCGATCAGCCAGGCAGCGCTGAGCTTGACCGCATCCTGCTCTGCGTGGGCACGTCGAAAGGCGAGCTCACCTGGCACGAAGCTGTCGAGCGGCACGACCAACGCCTCTGACTGCTCGACCTCCTGCGGCCAGCGCGGAGCATCCGCGGGCAGGGTGGCCGCGAAGCCACCGCTAACAATGGGGTTGGTGAAGAAAGACCCGGCGCTCACGGAATCCGGATCGTCTGCCGACAGAACCATGCCCTTAGCGGCACGCAGATGCAGCACGGCCCGGCGCACCTCGGCGAGAGGCATGCGGTCGCCGAGCTGCACGCCGAGAGCGGAAGCGAGCTGCGCGTAGGCGACCGGAGCGCTGAGGCTGGCCGCACCATCCGCGCCGCCTACGGCCAGTTCGAGCTCCACCGAGACGACGACTCCCCTGCGACCCTGTTTGAGCGCCGAGGTACGGTAC
>JBDTAD010000345.1:0-1816 GCA_039924815.1 Lacisediminihabitans sp. | reverse complement strand
GAGCAGAGACACGAAAAACGAACCGACAAAAGCGACGATAGCGAGAGTGTTGGTCTTGCCATCTTGAAGTAATTGCGGACCTGGCGAATACTGCTGCTGCCCCTGTGGGGCCTGCGAATACATCGGGGGCGGCTGCGGCGGCTGCGGCGGCGTGGAATTAGCGTCACTCATGTGTAGTGCTCCTCAACTGACGATGTTGATACAACGGCCGAACTGGCCGATGGACTACCGGGCAGGGAACACCTCGTCCAATGTGAATGTTCGTCATTCAGGCTATCAGACGCAAGGCCGTGCGATACCGGGATGATCTGCGATCGAGATCACTCCGGCTCCTCTGTTTTGCGGGCGCAGGTGGGCTCTCTCGGCGCTCTCGTGAGCTATGACTGCCGCCCGGTGAGCAGGCCTAGGCTAAACAGATGCGCGCAACAGTGATCCACGGAGCCCGAGACATCCGCTACGACGAAGTGCCCGACCCGGTACTCAGCACGGGAAGCGACGCGATCGTTCGCGTCGTCGCGGCCTGCGTGTGCGGCTCAGATCTCTGGCCCTATCGCGGCGTACTTCCAACGGATAAGCCGCATCGCATCGGCCACGAATTCGTTGGCATCGTTGAGGAGATCGGCGACGACGTCGAAACCATCACCGTCGGCGACTTCGTCATTGCACCGTTTTACGACTGCGACATGACCTGCGTCAATTGCCTGAACGGCGTCAGCACCTCCTGCCTCAACGGCGGATGGTGGGGCACGGATGACCGCAGTGGCCACTTCGCGGACGGCGCCCAGGGCGAGTTCGTGCGCGTTCCGCATGCCGACGGTTCCCTGGTTGCCACCCGGTCGCATCCGGACCACGATCTGGTGCCGAGCCTGCTCACCCTCGCGGATGTCATGGGCACCGGCCACCACGCCGCAGTCTCCGCCGGAGTTACCTCGGGCAGCACCGTGGTCGTCGTGGGCGACGGAGCTGTTGGACTCTGCGCCATCCTCGCCTCGAAACGGCTGGGGGCATCCCACATCGTCGCGATGTCGAGGCACGCAGACCGCCAAGCCATCGCGCGCGAATTCGGGGCCACCGACATCGTTGAAGAGCGTGGCGACGAGGGCGTTGCGCGCATCAAGGAGATGTTCGACGGCATCGGCGCGGACTGCGTGCTTGAGTGCGTCGGCACCAAGGAGTCGATGGATCAAGCGATTCGCTCGACGCGCCCCGGCGGCATGGTCGGCTACGTGGGTGCGCCTAACGGCGGCCCGGAGCTGCCGATCCGCCCACTGTTCGGCCGCAACGTCGGCGTCAACGGCGGCGTGGCTCCCGTGCGCAACTACATCGAAGAACTGCTGCCCGAGGTGTGGGCGGGCGACATCAACCCGGGTCGCGTCTTCGACCTCGAACTGCCGATGTCCGAGGTGGCCGAAGCGTATGCCGCGATGGACGAGCGCCGCGCGACCAAGGTGTTGCTGCGGCCTTAGTCCTTGGCGGTGACGAGGGCGTCATTCACATTTCAGTACGGTCGGCGTAGCCTCAGGTCGAGGTGGTGTCCATGCGTTCGTTAGTTCCGATCCCTGGTAACCCGTGGCCGCACGACATGGTCCTCACGGTCGAGGAGGATTCGACGGCGCTTCTTGAGCTGCTGTGGATTCGTGAAGCCTGGCGGCTGCATCCGGTCGGCGATGACTTGCCTCCGCTTCTCGCGGACTCATCTGTGGGTGCTCAGCCCGAATCCGGTGGCGCTGAAGAGCTCGCGCGGTGGCAGTATTTCTGGCCCGAGCTCTGGGAGGCATGCGTCCAGCACGCCAGCGGGATCCCCGGCCCCTCAGCG
>JBDTAD010000344.1:0-2945 GCA_039924815.1 Lacisediminihabitans sp. | reverse complement strand
GCAGTTCTTCCACTTCGACGTCAAGAAGTGGCTCGACGGCGACCCGGCATCGCCTCCCCCGCCCGCTGGTCGTGCACAGATCCGCAACGGCAACTGGCGACACCTCAACGCCCACGACGTCATCCTGATGCCCGACACCTGGGAGTACCCATGGTTCGCAGCCTGGGATCTCGCCTTTCACTGTGTCACGCTGGCCCACGTCGACCCCGCGTTTGCGAAAGCCCAGCTGATTCTCATGCTGCGGGAATGGTACATGCACCCGAGCGGGCAGTTGCCGGCCTACGAGTGGAACTTCTCCGACGTCAATCCGCCCACCCATGCTTGGGCTGCGTTGCAAGTGTTCCTGATCGACGGCGGCACCGACTTCGCATTTCTCGCCAAGGTGTTCCACAAACTGCTGATGAACTTCACCTGGTGGACCAATAACAAGGATCACGGAGACGACAACCTCTTCGAGGGCGGCTTCATGGGGCTCGATAACATTGCTCCACTCAACCGTTCAACCCTGCCGGAATCCGTGGGCACACTCGAACAGGCCGAC
The DNA here is from genome assembly GCA_039924815.1 of Lacisediminihabitans sp. Taxonomy (GTDB): domain Bacteria; phylum Actinomycetota; class Actinomycetes; order Actinomycetales; family Microbacteriaceae; genus Parafrigoribacterium_A. The sequence continues at coordinate 2,404 of JBDTAD010000344.1, read as the reverse complement.
TCCACAGCGTGGATGGCGATGTACGCTCTCGACCTTCTGAACATTGCACTTCGGCTCGCAGCTCAGGATGACGCCTACGAAGACGTTGCCATCAAGTTCGCCGAGCATTTCTTGCGCATCGCGGCATCAGTAAACTCTTCCGGGATGTGGGACGACAACGACGCCTACTTCTACGACATCCTGCACCTCGCCGACGGACGCGATGTTTCGCTGAAGGTTCGCTCCCTGGTGGGCCTTGTACCGGTGGTCGCCTCTCTCGTGTACCGGGATTCAAGCGTGGCGAAGCTGCAAGGCTTTCTTGGGCGGCTCGACTGGTTCGTGGACAACAACCCGGAGTTTGCAGCGTCTCTGCACGGGCACGGGAGTGGTGACGAGGACGATCCGACCAACCTTCTCGCGCTGGTCTCCCCCGACCGTCTGCGGCGCATCCTGGGCCAGGTGTTTGATGACGCGGGGCTGCTGTCGCCGCACGGCATCCGCAGCATCTCTGCTTTCCATCGCGATGATCCCTTCGTGGTTGAGGTCGACGGGGTCTCCGCGAGCGTTGATTACGAGCCGGCCGAGTCGACAACGGCGCTGTTCGGTGGCAACTCGAACTGGCGAGGACCGGTCTGGTTTCCGCTCAACGTTCTGCTCATCGAGGCGCTACGGGTTTACGAAACGCACTCGCCGGGTGACATTACAGTCGAATTTCCGCGCGGATCCGGCACCATGATCGGCCTGAGCGAGGCAGCGGATGCCCTCTCCAGCCGCTTAGTTTCGCTCTTTCTCACGGGCGAAAACGGGCGCCGACCCTCGGACTCCCACTACCCACTGCTCTCGACGGACCCGCGGTGGAAGAATCACCTGCTGTTCTACGAATACTTCGACGGCGATACCGGAGAGGGTCTCGGCGCCTCACACCAGACCGGATGGACGGCGATCGTCGCTCACCTCATCCTGCGCAAGAACAAGGGAAAGGCACGGGTGCAATTGTGAAGGATCCACGGGCGACAGCGGGAGACCACTACGACGTCATAGTCATCGGCAGCGGGCCTGGTGGTGGCACAACGGCGGCAAAGCTTGCCGAGACCGGTAAGCGGGTGCTGCTGCTCGAACGCGGGGATTTTCTGCCCCGCGAACGCGCGAACTGGGACTCCAAAGCAGTCTTCGCTGAGAACCGCTACGTCGCGAAGGAAACCTTCTACGACCTCAACGACAAGCCGTTTAGGCCAGAGCTCCACTACTTTGTCGGGGGAAACTCCAAGGTGTATGGCGCAGCGCTGTTTCGACTGAACCCGACGGATTTCGGCGGGGTCGCCCATCCGAGCGGAATCTCACCGGAATGGCCCATCAGCTACGACGACCTCGAACCGTATTACGTGCAGGCCGAGCACATGTATTGGGTGCACGGAAAGCACGGGGAAGACCCGTTCGGTGGGGCGTCAAGCCAGGAGTACGCGTTCCCGCCGGTGAAACACGAACCTCGCATCCAGGAACTCTCGGACGGTCTCACGCAGATGGGACTGCATCCGTTCCACCTTCCCATCGGTGTGAACATGATTCAGAACGAAGCCGGAGAAGCCACTCACGATTCGCCGTGCATCCGCTGCGACCGGGTCGACGGGTTCCCCTGCCTCGTGCAGGCGAAGGCGGATGCGGAAGTCATTGCGGTTCGACCGGCTCTCGCCGCGCATCCGAACCTGAGACTGCTCACCAACACGACCGTAACTCGGCTGCTGACGGATGCGGCGGGTGGAACTGTCACCGGCGTAGTAACGAGCTCTGCGGGCGGCGAACAGACCACATTCAGCTCCGACATCGTCGTGCTCTCGGCCGGATCGATCCTGTCCTCTGCGCTGCTGCTCGCCTCGGCCAATGATGCGCATCCCGCGGGGCTCGCGAATGGATCCGGTGTTGTCGGCCGCCACTACATGCGCCACAACAACCTTGCGCTGATTGCGTTCTCCCGCGTGCCCAACGACACTGTCTTTCAGAAGACCCTCTCCGTGAACGACTTCTACGGCCCGAGCGCCGAGTGGGAGTTCCCGATGGGCAACATCCAGATGCTCGGTAAATCGGACGACTGGCAGGTCAAAGGTCAAGCACCGAAGGGACTTGGCTGGGCGCCGCCCGCCGCGTACGGCATCGTGGGCAAGCATTCGATGGACTTCTGGCTCGCCAGCGAGGACCTTCCCCTGCCAGACAGTCGTGTAACGCTGCGGTCTGATGGGTCAGTGAAGCTCACCGTGCAGCCGGACAACAACTCCGAGGGCCTCCAACGGCTGCGCCATACCTTTGACGGGATGCTCACCAAGCTCGGCATGCATTCCCAGTCGTTCGAACGAAACCTGTACCTGAGCAAGGCGATGGATGTCTCGGCGACCGCGCATCAGGCGGGCACTGTTCGCTTCGGTACGGACCC
>JBDTAD010000343.1:0-2489 GCA_039924815.1 Lacisediminihabitans sp. | reverse complement strand
GACCTTGATGCCGTACTTCGGCGCGATCTTCGCGGCTACGAAATTGACGAGCGCCTGCTCGGAGGCGTTGCCCTCTGCTGTCGCGACGTACAGGGTGGCGCCGGTCACGGCATCCGCCGACTTCGTGGGGTTGAGGATCGGGATAACGACGGCCGCGGCAACGGCAACCGCCACAACTACCGCACCGGATATCCAGGGCCAGCGGCGACGCTTCTTGAGTTCGAAGCCGAGATCGTCATTCTGGTTCGCTGCGGCGGGGGTGATGTCTGGACCTGTGGACATAGTGGTATTTCCTTCGTGTGCTGTGGACGGTATTGGTGAGGGAGAAAAGACTGGCGAGACGGCCGCTCAGGCGTCGAGACGCTCCCGCACCCGGCGAACACGAATGACCGTGCGAACACGTGGGGCGGTACGGATGCGCGGGGTTGTCAGCCGCACGAGGCGGTCACCGGCGAACTGCACCAGCGCCACCAACGCAACGAGAATCACGATCGTCGCGAGCATTACCGTGTGGTCGAAGCGCTGATACCCGTAGGTGACCGCGACATACCCGATACCGCCCGCGCCAATCGTGCCCGCGATCGCCGAGTACTCGATCATCGCAATCGTGTTGATCGTGATGCCGCCGATGATTGACGGGACCGCTTCGCTCAATTGCGCGGTAAGGATGATTTGCAATGGTGATGCGCCAGAGGCCTTGGCCACCCGCACGAACGCTGCGGGAACGCTGCGAAGGGAGTTCTCGACGATGCGGGTGAAGAACGCAGTGCCGGCGATCACCATGGGCACGACGGCCGCAGCGATGCCGATATTTGTTCCCGTGATGAAGCGGGTGAACGGCACGATCGCCGCCATCAGAATCAGAAACGGCAGCGAGCGCCCCACGCTCACAGTCCAGCTCAAAACAGAATGCAGCGGCCGGTGCTCAAACAGGCCATCCGGGCCGAGATTGTGGATGAGTGCGCCGAGCGGAACGCCCACGACGACAACGATTGCCATGACGATGCCGACCATGATGAGCGTGTCTCCGAGCGCGGGGAAGACGAGGCCCGGGATCTGATCGAGCGGCACCTCATTGTCCAAGTGCACGCGTCCGGTCAGCGCGATGGAAGTCGCGGCTATCGCGAGGCTCACGCGACACGTTCCAGGGAGTCGTCGTCGCGCTCGTTGGCGTCGAAGTGGGCTTCGCTGGCAGCATCCGCGAGAGAACGCTCCGGGGTCGCAGCCGCGGTGTTGGTCAGTTCTCGGATGCTCAACCCCAGTTCTGCAGCGACCGTGCGGATGCGCGCGGCGGCGGTGCCGGATACCCCGATGCTGGCGTTTCCAACGGTCTCGCCGTTGACGGTCTCAATCGACGCCCCCAGCAGCCGGACTGGTGTGGCCAACTCTGTCGACATCCGCACGAGCCAATCCGCAGGGACCAGCGATGAGGAGTAGTCGAGCAGCCAGCTTGATTCGCCGGGCTCGACCGATGCGTGAGCTCTCGCCGGGTGTAGCGCGCGACCAAGAACGGAGTGCGCATCACGCAGCAGTTCGACGATGGTTCCGGACTCAACGATTCGCCCGTGCTCAAGCCTCGCGGCGGAATCCGCCACCTGCAGCACCGTGTCCATCTCGTGGGTGATGAACAGGATGGACAAGCCGAGGTCGCTACGCAGCTCCTTGAGCAGAGCAACGATCGATGCCGTAGATTCCGGGTCGAGGCCCGAGGTCGCCTCGTCGGAGAGCAGCACAGACGGTCGAAGGGCGAGCGCCCGCGCGATGCCCACGCGCTGACGCTGGCCGCCAGAAAGTTGGTGCGGGTAGTGCCCTGCCCGCTCGGAGAGGCCGACCCGTTCGAGGAGTTCACCAACCCGTCGACGGGACTCGGCCGCGGTTACACCGAGATAGTCGAGCGGCAGCGCAACGTTCTCCGCTGCAGTGCGACGGCTGAACAATCCATCCGACTGGAAGATCGTTCCGATGCGGCGGCGAGCGACGCGGAGTTGACGCTCAGTGAGCGTCGAAAGGTTCTCGCCGTTCACGACGACCGATCCGGACGTGGGGCGTTCGAGCAGGTTGACGCACTGCGCGAGCGTGGTTTTGCCCGCACCGCTCGGCCCGACCACCGCGAAGATCTCGCCAGAGGCAACGCTGAAGTCGAGGTTGTCGAGCACTACGGTGCGCTCAGCCCCGTGCCCGTACACCTTGGTCAGCTTGTCGAGGCTGATCATGCTGGTTCCCTTCGCGGAATGTGTCATGAACCAGCGCAGCGCGCGGTGGTCTGGAGCGAGCCTAGGGTCGCTGCAGACCGCCGCCATATTTGAGTTTCGCGAAGTGTCGAAGCATTACCTCCCGTTACGTCGGCGAGAATCGCGAATAGGATTGAGCGATAGACCCTCGCACCGGATGTGGTGCGGTGCGTTCACCCCCGGATCTGGGGCGACAGGTCTCCCGCCGGTCAGTAGAACCCGCGGATGATCACAGCCATGCCATCCCAGGAGTCTTCG
>JBDTAD010000342.1:0-8118 GCA_039924815.1 Lacisediminihabitans sp. | reverse complement strand
GAGTGCCCAATCGGTGGCAACGATCTACTCCGGTAGAAAGCAGCTCGATGTCACAAACGCCTTCACCGCAAACTCCGCCGTACCAGGTGTAGCTGCCACCAATCCAGTGTGGGACACCACCGTGCCTCTCCCCGCGACCCAAGCGTTGTTCATTACGCCGGCGTCGATAACGCAGAGCGGTACCAAATATGACACCACGGTCCTTGCTGGGTCCTGCTATCAGCCCCGCGCCGGTGGCGATTGTGCCAAACCAGCCAAGCCCGGGTATGTCGCCCTCATTCGAGTCATCGTGATCGTGCGGTGGACTGCCACTCAGAATTGCCCCACCGGAGGCTGTTTTTATTCGGCGACGACCTTGGTCGATCCAAGCCAGGAACTCGCGTGGGTTACCAATGGTTAGGGCGAGGGTTCGACTGAACCGAGTTGTGCGCGATCCAGACCTCTCCCAGGCCGGGGTCACGATGGTCGAGCTCATGATCACCGTCCTGGTCTTCTCCATCTTTCTGGCCATTGTGTTGTCGTCGCTCGTGGGCATCACCAAGGCTTCGACTCAGGCCCAGACCATCGCGCGCTCGTCCACTGGCGCACTGATCGTCTTCCAAAATTTCGACCGAGCTATCCGCTATGCCAACGTGATCAATGCGCCGGGATCCGCGGGCGGTAAGCGCTACGTCGAGTTCCGCATCCCTGCGAAGGATTCAACCTCCCTAGCCACCTGCTTCCAGTGGCGGTACGACCCGAGCGCCAAAACCATCGCATCTCGTCAGTGGCCCGACGGGGCAGCGGCGACGACCGCGACTGCGTGGGCGACCAAACTCACCTCAGTATTCGATGACGGAGCAAACTACCCATTCGTCCTGATCCTGGCCGGTGGCACCGGGTCAGCGATGCAACAACTCAAATTGACGATCGATGCTGGCAACGCCAGCCAGAAGGGCGCGCTGGTCACGACGACCTTCGTTGCCCGCAATAGCGACGCTAGTTCCAACTCGGCTGGCCTGGTCTGTTCGGCGGCGGCGATGCGAGGATGACCATGATGAGACGTCAGGGTAGCAATGAGAGCGCTGTGACCCGGTTGCGCGATGCGCTTGTCGCAAGGATGCGCGGTGATTCCGAGAGCGGTGTCGCTCTGCTGAGCGCAATTATGTTCATGGTGATCATGGCCGGCATCTCCGTCGTGCTTCTCAGCACCGTTCTTGGTCAGATTGTGCCGTCCAACTTGGCGCAACGCAACACCAAGACGATTTACGCGGCGCAGGCCGGCGTGCAGGCTTCTCTGGCGATGCTACGCTCCGCTTCCGCGCCCGCAGATGCCTCGGGCAAGGTCTACGGTGATCCCAGCAAATTACTGTGCTCGTTGACGGGCAGCGTGGATGCCCAGGCTAACGGCCTGAGCTATGTTGCCACGATCAAGTACTACAACGCAGACCCCACCAAGATCACGGGGGCCGCTAACCCACAGATCGCCTGCAACGCCGCGGGCGTGAGTGCAAAGCCTAAGTTTGCACAGATCAGCTCGCAAGGTACTGCAGACCCTGTTGCCGGGGTGAGTAGCACGCCGACTGGCAGCAGGTCCCTCTCGGCGGTGTATAGCTTTCAGATCACCAACATTAATATCCCTGGCGGGCGGATTTTTGATGGGAACAATAATTATTGCCTTGAGGCGATGAGCGCTTCAGCCGGTGCGAACATCAAGTTCACTTCGAAGGGCAACTGTGTCAAAGCCAAAGAGGCGAATCAACTCTGGGTCTACAACACCGATTACGAGATAGCGCTCGCCAGCACGACTATTGCGGGGTCCACGCCGCTCTGCATAACAGGACCAAAGAACGCCGGTGAAGCCACCCAGAACGCCACCCTCACGGTGTGCGCTGCACAGCAGTGGAACCAACTGTGGAGCTGGACAGGCGACTACACCTGGCAAGGCCAGAACACCGACATCACCAAGGGCTACAGCTCGTACTACCTTGCCGGCACTTTTGCCGAGGGTAGTTACCTGCAGGTGAGTACCAGCCGCAATGGAACATTTAACCCTCTGGCCGCCGTTGGAGCAGGCGCCGCAAGCGCCAAGACTCTGCAGATCGTTAACTATCTTGAGTTCGGTCGATGCCTCGATGTGACGAACGAGCAAACTGGCTCTGCATTCATGATTTCGTACCCGTGCAAGCAGGACCCGTCTGGACAGGGCAACCCGGCCGGAACTCAAAACCTGAATTGGAACCACAAGTGGTTCTACACCGAGCCGACTCCACCGGCGGGCAATCCGACAGGGCCAACGACGCCGCTGACGCAGACTATCTCGGTGTTGTATAACAACGATCCCGCGCAGAGATTCTGCTTACAGACTGCGACTAACTCCTCCGGCCCCAAATATCCAGTTTTGAGAGGATGCAACGGAAGTAGCCTGCAAAATTGGACCAGGGTAAACAACACGGGAACCTACGCGAACAGCTACCTGTTCGTCGACAGCTCCGGCCTTTGTCTCTCGGTGGGTACAGATCCGAGTGATCTCTTTGGTACGCCCGCAATCATCTCCAAGATTGTGGTTGCCACCTGTGACAATTCACTTGCGCAAAAGTGGAACGCTCCCGCTGCGACTGTAGGCGGCAGCGTCGGTAGCTACCAAGAGGTGTATGGCGGATGACTTTCCTTCTTGTCCTCATCGGCATCCTCGGCCTGGTCATCGGCTCCTTTCTCAACGTTGTGATCTACCGTGTCCCGTTGAAAAAGTCGATCGTGTCGCCGCCCAGCGCCTGCGGCAGTTGCGGGCATGCCATTCGCTGGTGGGATAACATCCCATTGGCTTCATGGTTGGTGCTGCGTGGAAAGTGCCGGGATTGTGGCAGCCGAATCTCCGTTCGCTATCCTCTCGTCGAGCTCGGCACCTCCCTGTTCTTCGTGGCTGTTGCGTTGATCTTCGCTCCACCAATCGTCAACGCGGTCTCGCTGTCCACGACCTGGGCCGCAGTTCTCGCTCTTGTCGCCTACCTTTACCTCGCCGCGATTAGTGTGGCTCTCGCGCTTATCGACCTCGACACGCGTCGCCTCCCCAACGCCATCGTCGTTCCCGGGTATCTGGTAGGTGCCGTGCTGCTCGCCTCGTCATCCGTGCTCTCCGCCGACTTCGGTGCACTGCTTCGCGCGGTAATCGGCTGTGCCGCCCTCGGGCTCGCTTACCTGTTGATGGCGATCATCGCCCCCGCTGGCATGGGCTTGGGGGATGTTAAGCTCGCGGGTGTTCTAGGCCTCTTTCTCGGTTGGATTGGGTGGGGGGCACTCGTTGTGGGGTCCATCGGTGCGTTCCTACTCGGTGGTATCTTCGGGATAATCCTGATTCTGGCTCATCGTGGTGGCCGCAAAACGGCAATCCCGTTCGGCCCCTGGATGTTGTTGGGGGCGTGGATTGGGATCGTGGCGGGGGAGTCCATCTGGGATTCATACCTGTCTCTGTTTGGATTGGTCTAGGGGGGAAAAGACGTGGGTTCGACAATTGTGGGCGTCGACATCGGCAGTAGATCGGTGCGTGCCGTAGAGGTGCAGGGTGCGGCGAAAGCCAGGCCCGTGATCACGCGGTATCACGAGGTGCCGCTGCCAGACGGCTCGGTGCGCAGGGGAGAAGTACTCGAGGTCAGCACCGTCGCCGAGGCGCTCAAAACACTGTGGGCGACGGGAAAGTTCAAGAGCAAAAACGTTGTGCTCGGAATGGGCGGTCAGCGAGTGTTCGCACGAGACCTTATTGTGCCCCGCGCTCCGCTCAAGCAGATCAGGGAATCACTGCCGTTTCTCGTGCAGGATCTCTTGCCGGTTCCGGTAGAGAATGCCATCCTCGACTTTTATCCCATCTCCGAGGGTGCCAGCAGTGAGGGCCCGATTGTCAACGGCCTACTCATCGCGGCGATCAAAGACGCCGTAAACCAGAACGTCAACTCTGCTCTGAACGCCCACCTGAACCCGGTGCACGTTGATCTCATCCCGTTTGCCCTCACTAGGGCACTGGCGCCGAGCGACTCAAGCACGAGTCTGACGGTGCTCATCGGGGTCGGTGCCGACACCACGAATGTGATCATCGCGCAGGGCGGTGTTCCTCTGTTCGTACGCATTCTTCCCGCGGGCGGCGACGACATCACGCGTGCTATGTCGACCACGCTGCAGATCCCCTTAGCCCAGGCCGAGGCACTCAAGCGTCAACTGGGCCTGGGATCGGCCGACGTTCCGTTGGAACACCGACCCGCTGTAGAAGTCATCTATGCGGTTGTCGGCGAGCTGTTCAACAGCATCCGCAACACTCTCAACTACTTTCTTTCCACCAAACGTGACACGCATCTCGACCGTGTGCTGGTCACTGGGGGTGCAACTCAACTCACCGGCTTCAACGCTGCCCTGTCTGAGATGATCAGCCTTCCGGTTGCGCAGGCACAGCCTCTCGGCGGTGCACAACTGTCCAAGGCAGTGTCGTCCGGCACTACTCCGCAGCAGCAGGATGCCATGTCCACCGCTTTTGGACTCGCATTGGGGACGAACGCATGAGCGCCAAGAGCTCCCTCGTGCTGGGCGGAGAGCCCCGCGTCTCGCTTTTGCCTCCCGAGGCCGCTCTGCGCGAGAAGCAGCGTGGAATGCGCCGACTTTCGGTCATGCTGCTCGTACTGGTGATTGTTCTGGTCGGTGCGGGCTATGGCTGGGCATTCTTCAAGAATGCCGACGCCCAGGGCTCCCTCGCTACGTCCCAGGCGCAGACCAGGTCATTGAACGCTCAACGACAGAAATACGCGAAGGCGACCAACGTGGCCGCACGCGTAACCGAGGCTGAAGACTCGAAGGCCTTGGGAGCTTCTACCGAGGTGCTCTGGGCGGGGCTGATTGACTCCGTTCGCAGTTCCCTGCCCGCAGGAGTGTTGATCGAGTCGGCCACGATGACTGCCCGTGCCCCGTGGGAGCCAGAGCTTGCACCGGCTGGTCCGCTGAGGGAACCGCGCGTAGCCACGGTCACGATCGTGATCAGCAGCCCCACGATTTTGGATGCCACCGCCATCGTGCGTTCACTCGTGAACGTTCCGGGCTTCGCGGATGCCACGCCGGATTCGGTCACCCAAGCCGACGGGCTCTACAGCACCTCAGTCACGCTCAACGTCAACAAAAAGGCACTGTCAAATAGATTCGCTACAAAGACAACGGAGGCCTCGAAATGAGCCGCAACCGCATCTGGATGCTGGGCGTTGCCCTTGCCGCTGTTGTCGTCGTCGCGCTCGGCTGGCTGTTCGGTATCTCACCGGCGCTCACGCAGGCCGATCTCGCAACATCTCAGGCGCAGTCCGCAGACGCTCAGAACACAGCACAGCAGATTGGCCTCGTCAGGCTGAAGAGTCAGTACGACAAACTGCCAGAGCTTCAGGCCGATCTGGCGAAGCTGCAGGCTGCTGTGCCCAACACTGCAAACCTCGACGACTTCCTCGACGAGTTGCAGCAACTGGCGCAGTCGACTGGTGTCACGATCACCGGCTTCACTGCTTCAGAGGCGGCACTGTTCGGGGGCACCGACGCCGCGCCGCCGGCACCAACCCCCACGGCTACCGAAACTCCGAAGCCAGCAGACGCGTCGACGCCTAGCGGCACGCCCGCTGCACCTGTCGCCGTGGGAGTGAAAGGCAAGCTCTTCAGCATTCCGGTGACGGTGGCTGTGAAGGGCAGCGCAGACCAAGTGATGGCCTTCATCGACGCGAGCCAGAAGGGCACCCGCCTCTTCCTCGTGACGACCAGTGGTTTCACTGGCTCGCGTGAGAACGCTGGAACCGACGGTGGAACTCTCACCGGCTTCGTGTTCGTGGTTCCCGATGTGGTGCCGACCGTAACCCCGGTGAAATAACTCTTCTCGTCGACACAGTGGTCAGGCCCCTTGTGGGTCGGCCGCTGTGCTCCGTCGACGCTGCATTGCTAGAGTGACTTCGTTGGAACCGGATGCCCGCGAGGGCTCGACGAGGAGTGCATTGTGAGCGACACAACCCCCGAAAAACCAGTCGATCCGACATCAGCGGACCCGACGGAGGTCGATCCAACGCTGGTTGATCCCACGTTCGTCGAGCCGGTAACGAGTGAAGTTGCCGTCTCGCACGAGGAGGTGCCTGCGGTGCTGTCCGAACCTGTTCACGCTGAAAGCTCTGAAAGCACGCAGAGCTCAGAGAGCTCCGAGCCGGCCGAACTGGTGGAACCCGCGGCCGAGAGCTCAGCAGCAGATCCCGGCGTACTTCATGACGCGCTCGCCAATGAGTCCACGGATGAGCCCACAGTCGTGCCCACGGTCGCGGAGACGACGGCAGCCGAAACGGCCGCAGAGCCAGAGCCGATAGTGACACGTGTCGCTCCGCCGCAGACCGTGTACGTTCACGCGCCGGTACCCCCGCAGAAAAAGGGCAACCGTGGCATCGGCAGCCTCATCGCACTCTTGTCGGCCGTTATTTTCGCGGCGATCTACGCTGGCGTTGTGCTCGCTGTAGTGCCGTGGTTCGCGCCGCCGCGAGCCGTGGGATTCGAGTTCCTGACCTTTATTTCTAGTGCTGCTTTCTACATCCCCGTCCTTGTCTTCGCCTTAGGGTTCATCCTGCTCGTACTGATCCTCAACCGCGCGGGCTGGTGGTCGTACATTCTGGGCAGCCTGTTCGTCGGAGTCTTTGTGTACTTCGTGAGCATCGGTGTCCTGCTGCTGGTCAATGGCGTCATCGGGTTCACACCGAGCGAGGCGTTCAAGGCGTTCCTGTCTGCGCTGCAATCACCAGTCACCATCGTTGCCGGCCTCGTCGCGCGCGAAGTGACGCTCTGGATGGGTGCTGCGATTTCCGCACGCGGGCGCAAGGTCAAGGTGCGCAATGCTGAAGCCCGTGAAGCGTACGATCGCGACACGGCGCGGGCCAAGGCAGACTACGAGCGGGCGGTGGCTGCAAACGCTGCCCACTGATCCGAGTGGCGATGATCGTCCCCGCGACGCGTCGCCGCTGAGCAAGGCTCTTCTCGCTGCCGTCATGGCCGCAGTTCTCTATGGTGCCCTGCTCGGTGCCGCGTACGGCATCATCAGCCTGGTCACTAATCAAGACGTCATCACCGAACAGGATGTCGGGCCGCTGCTCGGTCCCGTCATGGCTGGATTCGCCTGCCTCCTGGTCTTCATCTCGGTGTTGTTCAGCCTCCGGCCCGCCGGAGGCCCGCTTCGTCTTTCCTGGGTCAGATCGGTGATGACGGCGATCGGCGTGTACCTGCTCGGTCCAGCCGTGGGTGCGATCATCGTCGCTTTCGACCGTGGCGACATGTTCGCGGCCCTGTTCTTCTTCGCCCAGAGCATCACAGGCCCCTTTATCGTGGCTTCCGCGCTCGCCGCGATCCCGGTGGTGTTGTTCGCCCCACTCCTGGCCTCAAGCACGAACCGCCCTCGGTGAGTGCCCAGGCAATGCACAAAGCCATTTGACCGAAGGCCTCCGAAGAGCTATTCTTCTTCGTGGTGTGCGCTTTGCCGTGCGCTTGCAGTGTGCCTGTTGGTCGTCTTTCCCACAGCCGCACGGCAAGTACGGCTATGAGGCATACAAGCTGGGTTTGTTCTCCACTGAACAGCCCCCACGGCATACCACTCAGAGACTCGTTTCGCGGGTTCCGCGTGTGGTGCAAGACGATCCACAACATTTAGGTGCTGGGTCGGATGCTAAGAATCAAACTGTCACCGTGCAGTAAATACAAGGAGTATGTAGTTGCCCACCATTCAGCAGTTGGTCCGCAAGGGCCGCAGCCCGAAGGTCGTCAAGACCAAGGCACCCGCCCTTAAGGGCAACCCGCAGCAGCGCGGTGTGTGCACCCGTGTCTACACGACCACCCCGAAGAAGCCGAACTCGGCTCTGCGCAAGGTCGCTCGTGTGAAGTTGTCCAACGGCACAGAGGTCACCGCTTACATCCCAGGCGAGGGCCACAACCTGCAGGAGCACTCGATGGTGCTCATCCGTGGCGGTCGTGTTAAGGACCTCCCCGGTGTGCGTTACAAGATCGTGCGCGGCGCGCTCGACACCCAGGCCGTGAAGAACCGTAAGCAGGCTCGCAGCCTCTACGGCGCGAAGAAGGACAAGAAGTAATGCCACGTAAAGGACC
>JBDTAD010000341.1:0-4403 GCA_039924815.1 Lacisediminihabitans sp. | reverse complement strand
AGCTCGCACGAGAGCACGACGTCCACAACCCCGCCACGATCAGTAACGACCGTCTGCTCGGCTCCACCAATGTTCACTGTGACTGCAACGCCGTTCACTGGAACGCTCATGAAGCTCCGCCATCCGCGGATCTTCTTGTATCGCGAAGCATCTTCTGCGCCCGGTTGTGCCAGCAGTACTCGACATAGCACGCGACTCCAACCGGGAGCGCCGTAACCCGTGTAGGGAATAACGACGGGCGTCAACCCCCGCTTGCGAGCGCGTTTCTCCCGGAACTCGTGAAACGAGTCTTCAATGCGCGCTGCGAAGTGAACAACTTTCGCGGTCTCGGAGGCGCCGACGGACGCTTTGCGGGACCTGGCCATCCTTAGAGTCTTTCATGCCTGAACCGACGCCGGGCTCGCAGCATTCTTCGTTCTCTCATTCCGAGCTCAAAATTCCGGCAAATTATACAAAGAAAAAGAATTTGTATATATTCCGGCGCGGGAACTGACGCCCCCGTTGCGGGGGCACGGTAGAATTGCTTAACAGTTGAAAGGGAGACGCACATGGTCACACACCGCTTGGTAGATGCGTTGCCTGCAGGTACCGCATCCCTCAGAAACGAGCCTGTTCAGGCTAGAAGTACCGCCCGGCTTTCCGCGCTCCTCAATGCTGCAGCAGAGGTCGTCGATGAAATTGGTTACGAGCGTTTGACCACCGCAATGGTGGCCGAAAAAGCCGGCGCTTCGATCGGTACGGTCTATCGCTATTTTCCTGACCGTATTGCAGTACTGCACAGCCTCAGCGCACGGAATCTGACGGAATTCACGTCCCGTGGCCTCGCAGGAGCGTCATCAGCTGACGTGACGTCGTGGTCCGTTGTGGTTGAGGCAGCGGTCGACGGGATAGCAGGGTTTTTCCGAACTGAGCCGGGATTCAAATCACTCCGCTTCGGCGACGTTCTCGATGTGCGCCCTCGCGCGGCTGGGGCCACAGGCAACGGCACGGTGGCCCAGCAGCTCGCCGCAATTCTTACCGAGCGCTGCGGACTCGAAGACGGTGCGGATTTATTGTTCAGGGTTGAAGTAGCACTGGAACTTGTTGATTCGCTCCTTGCACGAGCGTTTGCGCTCAAGCCCGCTGGTGATCAGAAGTTTGTCACGGAAGCGCGCAAGGTCGCAGTCGACTATCTCGCCGGGTATTACGCTCGCTAATCCGGCCTGTTGTACCTCTTTTACTCGTAGCATCACCACGGTGATTTCGTCGAGCGTGTCGTAGCTGGCAGTTTCCTCTCAGGAATTTTGGCAATCCGGGAATGACGGCGGCTCCGAATACAGTTGAACCACGTGCCCATACGAGTGGGTGATGCTGGGTTGCGCAGCGGTGGTTGTCGGGATCATCGCGCCTGTCCACTTGGCAAGTGTTGATTCGTGTTACGACGAGGAATGAGCCATCGATGATCGAGTTTCGTGACGTCACTAAACGTTTCCCAGACGGCACTGTCGCAGTTGATGAGTTCAGCCTCATTATGCCGTCCCGCAAAACGACAGTGCTCGTGGGCTCGTCTGGGTCAGGAAAGACCACGCTGCTGCGGATGATCAACCGCATGGTTGAGTTGAGTTCTGGATCGATAGAGATAGATGGCGAAGACACCGCAACGCTGAAACCGGTCGCACTTCGACGCCGTATTGGCTACGTCATGCAGAACTCCGGATTGCTGCCGCACTTCACTGTGCTCGACAACGTCGCCACGGTCCCGGTTTTGAACGGCGTGGCCCGCCGCGAGGCCCGCGCGCACGCGCTAGAGCTTCTCGACACCGTCGGGCTGGATCGATCGTTGGCCGAACGTTATCCCAGCCAGCTCTCAGGCGGCCAGCAGCAGCGCGTGGGAGTTGCCAGGGGGCTTGCGGCGGATCCCAACATTCTGCTCATGGACGAGCCCTTTGGCGCGGTCGACCCTATCGTGCGCGCGGAATTGCAAACGGAGCTCATCCGACTACAGCGCGAGCTGGATAAGACGGTGGTCTTTGTTACTCACGACATTGACGAAGCTTTCCTGCTCGGCGATCAGGTCGTCATTCTTGAGGTCGGCGGCAAGATCGCGCAGGTCGGTTCACCCACCGAAATCATTTCGGCTCCCGCCAACGATTTCGTAGCGAACTTCATCGGCGCGGAGAAGGGCAAGCGCGCACTGAGCATCCGCAAAACCGATCGCGGTGACATCGTTATCGATGGCCAGGGACGGGCTGCGGGGGTGTTGGTCGACAAGATTACCGAGAGCGGTGTTGGTGATCGAGCCAATCAGTACGGTGCGAGTGAATGACCTGGATTCTCAATAATCTCGAGTTGATTGGGCAGCTGACGCTGACCCATCTGGCCACCGCGCTGCCCGCGATCGTTCTGAGTTTTGTGCTGTCGGTTCCGATCGGATGGTTCGCCAATCGCTTCCACGTTAGCCACGGACTGGTGCTCACAGTGTGTGCGTTGCTCTACGCGATACCTTCCCTGCCCCTCTTTCTCGTGCTGCCTCTATTCATCGGTACGAGCACGCGTGACAGTGTCAACGTCACCATCAGCCTGACGATTTACGGGGTCGCTCTCATGGCGCGGTCCACCGCAGATGGCCTGGCGTCGGTGGATGCCGACATCAACCAGTCCGCGACGTCCATGGGGTTTTCGGCCTGGTCGCGATTCTGGCGGGTGGAGCTACCGCTCGCCGGGCCCGTGTTGCTTGCCGGAGTGCGCGTGGTGTCGGTCAGCACCATCAGTCTCACGACGGTGGGCGCTGTGCTCGGGATTGGCAGCCTGGGCTCGTTGTTTACAGACGGGTTCCAGCGCAATATTCCGGAGGAGATCCTCACCGGAATCGTGCTGACCATTGCGCTCGCACTCATCATCGATCTCCTGCTGGTTGGCCTTGGGCGCGTGTTGATGCCGTGGACGCGCGCAAAAACCTCGGGAACTGGCGGCGCTCTGAACCCCACTGCGCGTGAGGCGGTGACGGTATGAATTACTTCGCAGAAGCCATCGCTTGGATCTTCAATCCCCGTCATTACGGCGCGTACGACGGTATCGATACGCGCACCCTGCAGCACCTCTCCATCAGCCTCGGGGTTGTCGCGGTTGCTGCTGTGATCGCGATTCCGTTGGGGTATCTCGTCGGGCACACCGGCCGCGGGCGCTCTCTCGCCGTGGCCGTGTCCGGCGGCATCCGAGCTCTCCCCACCCTTGGCCTGCTGATTATCATCGCGCTGGGCGTCGGCATCGGACTTGAAGCCCCGTTCGTCGCCCTCGTGGTTCTGGCAATCCCGTCAATTCTTGCCGGGGCATATTCCGGATTCGAGGCGATTGATCGTCGTACGGTCGACGCGGCCAGGGCCGTCGGGATGACCGAGTGGCAGATTGTTGGTCGGGTCGAAGTTCCGCTCGGGCTTCCGTTGCTGATCGGCGGCCTGCGACTGGCGATGCTGCAGGTGATCGCGACCGCGACCCTCGCAGACTACGTCGGTGGTGGTGGCCTGGGTCTCTTCCTGTTCCGCGGCCTCAAAACAAGTGACTATCCGCAAGTGCTGGCTGGATCGATCATCGTCATCGCGATGGCGATCGTCTCGGAAATCGTCTTCAGTATTCTCCAACGCCTTGTCGTCCCCGCCGGGGTCGTTGCAGGACAAACACAATACGTTCGCGTGAAGTCATCCGGACTTCGCGTGGCATCGGGTTCATAACCCCTATCGGTAAGGAATGTGATGATGTTCACAGCAGGAAAAGGCCGACTCGCCGCCATCGGTGCAGTCGTGGTTGGGGCAGCAATAGCCCTTTCAGGGTGTGCCTCGAGTAACCCTCTCGCTACAGGGGGCTCAACTCCCGCGGCAAAGGGAACCCTCGTCGTGGGGTCTCAGCAGTACTACTCGAACGAGGTCATTGCGGAGATCTATTCGCAGGCGTTGGAAGCTGGTGGCTACAAGGTAGACCGCCAGTTCAACATCGGGCAGCGTGAGGTCTACCTGCCCGAGATCGAAGCGGGAAAGATCGACGTGTTCCCAGAGTACATCGGAAGCCTTCTTCAGGAGCTCGACAAGATTGCGGGCAAGACGGCTGTCGGTGGAACGGCTGACGCGACCTACACCGAGCTGAAGGCGGCTCTGCCGAGTGGGCTCAGCGTGTTGAACAAGGCAGATGCCGCGGATCAGAACTCCTGGACCGTGACGAAGGCTTTCGCTAAAAAATACAACCTGACTGATATCGCCTCCCTCAAGAATGTGACGGAGCCGATCATCGTCGGTGGCAACTCCGAGCTCGAGACACGGCCGTACGGCCCGACCGCGCTCAAGGAGAAGTACGGCATCACCACAGCAGGCTTTAAGGCGGTTGAAGACAGCGGCGGACCGCTCACGGTGAAGGCGCTGGTTGACAACGAGATT
>JBDTAD010000340.1:0-2292 GCA_039924815.1 Lacisediminihabitans sp. | reverse complement strand
AGCGCACTGACTTCGCTCTTGCTGCCTAAGCAAAAGCACTAAATGAAGTCCGTCAGTCCGGGAATGCTCTCTACCCGGGTGCTGGCGCAATTTAGAGAGATTGCTTCGTAGTTAAGCCTGAGGGCTGCGAGGGACTTAAACCAGGGCTGGGCTTGTCGGATTAGATGCTAGTGGCACATTCCGGAGCCAAGTAGAACGCTTTCACTAGCTACACCCGTAGAAGGCACACGACCACAGCAGTGGACGGGGGTTCAATTCCCCCCATCTCCACCACTGGTCACTATCGCGCGTTGTCGAGTCTTACTCTGCCTGCCGCGTGTCATGTACGCCCAGGTGAGCAGCGCGCCGCAGACAAGCACAGCCCCGCCGATGATCACGGTGAGCGGAATGCCGAGGAGCGTTCCGAATACTCCGACCGTGACGCCGCTGAAGGTCTGCATCCCGGGCCCGAACATGCTGTACGCCCCTAACACTCGGCCTCGCTCGCCGACCGGTGCCTCCAATTGCACGATTGATTGGGCTGTGGCGGTCGCCGTGATCTGTGCGGCGCCGGTGACGACGAGAGCGGTCACAGCGACGACCAGTGAACCGGTCGAGGCGAACACCACGGCGAAAGCTCCGAAGGCCACGGCGCTGACCACGGCGGTGACGACGTTTGGCTTGATCCAGCCGCTGGCCTCGAGAAAGAAGCCACCGAGCACGCCACCCATGCCCAGCGCAAACAGCAGGGTTCCGTAGATGAGTTCGCCGTCCGCGCCGGAGGGAGTCAGGACTGCGCTGAAGACTGGCATCGCAGTCTGCAAGACCGCACCGATTGTGACGGATGCTAACGCTGACAGGATGAGCATTCCAAGGATCACGCGGTTGCGGCGTACTGTGCCGAGCACTCGGAACGAGTCGAGCAGCGAGATCCGACCGGTCGTGAATACTCCCTCGCGCGAATGCCCGGTGAACGGCGTTCGGATAAGAAAAATCGTCAGCGGCAAATAGAACACGATGTTGGCGAAGATTCCCGCGGTGGGCCCGAGCAGCAGAAGCAGCACCGATCCTACGACCGGTCCGCACAGGATCCCGAGGCTCCGGAACGTCGCGTTGATCCGCACGGCGGAGGGTAATTGCTCGCGGCCGGCAAAGTCGTACAGCATCATCTGCTCCGCGGGTCCCCACAGACATCCGGCCAGACCGTGCAGTACGAGTAGTACGCAGGCCTCCCAGAGCTGCAGACTGCCGGTAAGGAAGAGAACACCCCAGCACAGCGACACGAACATGAACAGGCCTTGTGCGATTTGGATGATACGGCGGCAGTCGAAACGCTCGGCCAGGGCTCCCGCATAGACGGAGCCCAGCAGGTAGGGCAGCCAATGGCTAATCAACTGGAACCCGACCAGGATCGGCGAGTGGAAGGTGTTCCAGAGGATGAGGTAGGTGATGACGTGCTCGATGTTGTCGCCCATCATCGCCATGCCCGCACCAACGAGATATGGCGCCGTCTTCCAACTGCGCAGCACCTGGAACTTGGGCGTCGGCGCGTTCGTGTTCACTAACTCATCCTTTCAGTTAGCGCTGCAGACGGCGCACGAGGGTCTGCTTCGCCTGTTACGAGACTTCGGAGACTGAGGCGACCCAGCCGCGCATAGCCTGCAGAAGTGACTCCTGCGATGCACCCTCGAATGCCGTGAGCTTCAGAAAGTGCTGCGCGATGGTGAGGCCGAGGATCCCGCTCACCGTGACCAAGGCTCGTAACCGCGCATCCTCACCGCTGAGCGACCGCGTGAGGTTCTCAACGCGTTCGTCGAGGTAGACCCGCATCGATTCTTCTGCCTCCGGCACCGTGAGCATTGAACGCACGAGAGCCCGCGTCTCTGGCGGCAACTCGCCCAGTCGCATTCCGAGAACCTCGAGGAGGTGCTCAGACGCCACGGCGTTGTCCTGGGGTGGCAATTGCACGGCGGAGTTGAAAAGCGCTGCCTTGGAGCCGTAGTGCTGCATCACCAGTGAAGGGTCGACACCGGCGGTGCTCGCAATCCGACGGATCGTCGCACCTTCGAAGCCCCGCGCGGCAAATTCCTCCCGTGCCGCCTCAAGGATGCGCTGGGCGGTACTGGCGCGTTTCGCGTCTCGTGTGGTGGCCGTCATAGCTTAACTCTACGCGCGTTGAGTCAAAGTGATACCATAAATACTCAACAAGCGTTGAGTGAATGACACACAGAGCTGGAGAGACCTCCCATGGCGGTATTCGCAATCGAAGAGCACTGGAACCTGCCAGAGCTGACCGCAGCGGTGAAGGCCCTC
>JBDTAD010000339.1:0-2125 GCA_039924815.1 Lacisediminihabitans sp. | reverse complement strand
AAGCCAGGTCGTCGCGCTGATCGACGACCTCGAAGCTCAAGGACTCGTACAACGAGAACCCGATCCGTCTGACCGCCGTACCAACGTCGTCGTGGTGACGGACAAGGGCCGCGATCTGCACCGGTCGGCTCACGAGGCGGTGCGTGATGCCGAGCGTGATCTTCACGATCATCTCTCGCCTGAGCAGCGTGAACTTCTGAACGAGTTACTCCTGCTCGTGGCGTTCCCCGACTAAGCGGCCACTCGCTCCTCGCTCCCTCCGGACACGCTGGCCGTGCGGCCTATCCCTCGATAGCAGCGGCGACGACATCGACCACATCCGTCGGTCGCTTTCGCCCAAATGAAGGAGTTGCGGATGCCGCGCCCCGTGTTCTCGGGGCGGTCAGTTCCGACACGCCGGGCAACTCCTTCATTTGGGCGCTGACGGGGCGGGCGCCCGGGGGACGGGGAGCTTAGGCGCGGGCGATGACCGTGAGGATGTGAAGGTGCTTGTCACCGAAGGGGGTTGTTGCCGGGCCCTCGTTCTCGGTCAGTTCCAAAATTTCCAGACCGTCGAGGAGCGCCTCGACCTCTTCCCTGCTGTGGAAATTCATTCCGGGTCGGCCAAACCAAGAGTCGTGTGGCCCGAAGAAGTCACCGACGAACAAGCCGGATGTGATGAGGGATCCCCGGATGAGCGACCACAGCTGAGGAAACTCTGGTTCCACGCAGAACGGCAGTGACCGCCCGGCGTACATCAGCTGGTTCGCGGGCAGGGCCTGGATGTCTTCGAACGCGACCCGCCGCGCGGTAATGCGTGCGGCATCCGCGGGGGAGAGCCCGGCCGGGACTCTCGTCTCGGTGTCGCGCGCGCCGTCAAAGGCGTGCACCCGCCAGCCTTGAGACGCGAGAAAACGTGACTCGGTGCCATCACCGCATCCAAGGTCAACGGCTACGCCTGGCACTGCGTCTTCGCGCAGCTCGAGCACGCGAGGGAGCAGCGGTCGCACGGCCCGGCCGGATGACGCATCGAAAAACTTGATCCAGTCCACCTCTCGACTCTATTCCGCTGACGGCGACGTACGGCCGGAAGTGCGACAGCATCCGTGCTAGTCCCTGGCATTCATCTCCCAAATGAAGGAGTCGCGGAGACTGCGCCCCGTATTCTCGGGGCGGCCAGTTTCGACACGCCGAGCAACTCCTTCATTTGGGTGACACGTACGGCGGGGCGTGCTGAGCACATACCGGGTAACGTTTGGTCATGAGAATCCTCTTGGTGGGTGCCGGCGGCGTTGGCGACGCGATAGCCAAGATTGCCGCGCGGCGCGATTTCTTTGAACTCCTGGTCGTGAGCGACTACGACGAATCCCGTGCTGAACGCACCGTCGCCTGGATCGAAGCCAAGCATGGGCCGCAGAACGGGCGCTTCGTGCCAGCGCAGATCGATGCCTCCGATCCGGATAGCGTCGCATCCGTCGCTCTCGAATATGGCGCGACCCACGTGATGAACGCGGTGGAGCCCAAGTTCGTGCCCACCATCTTCGCGGGGGCGCTCGCCGCGGGGGCCAACTACCTCGACATGGCGATGAGCTTGTCTGAGCCGCACCCCACCGATCCGCACACCCAGACCGGGGTCAAGCTCGGCGACGACCAGTTCGCGCAGGCTCCGGATTGGGAGACGGAAGGCCTCCTGGCGCTCGTCGGCATGGGCGTCGAGCCAGGTCTCAGCGACGTGTTTGCGCGCTACGCTGCCGACCATCTCTTTAGCGAGATCGACGAACTCGCGGTGCGGGATGGTGCCAACCTGGTGGTGCGAGACGAAGCCGGCAACGAAATCTTCGCGCCATCCTTCAGTATCTGGACGACCATCGAAGAGTGCCTGAACCCTCCCGTTATCTGGGAGAAAGACAAGGGCTGGTACACGACGGCTCCGTTCAGTGAGCCCGAAGTGTTCGACTTCCCTGAGGGCATTGGGCCGGTTGAGTGCGTGAATGTTGAGCACGAAGAAGTGCTGCTCATGCCACGTTGGATCGACGCCAAGCGAGTGACGTTTAAGTACGGTCTCGGCAACGAGTTCATCGGCATCCTCAAGATGCTGCATCAGCTCGGCCTCGACAAGACCGAGCCAGTGAGGGTGCGCTCGGCG
>JBDTAD010000338.1:0-3672 GCA_039924815.1 Lacisediminihabitans sp. | reverse complement strand
CGGACGATGCGTTGCTGGACGCGCTGCTAGACGGCAATCGCACGGATGCCATGGCGCGGGCGACAGAGTTGGCAGCGGGCACGCCGCAGGAGGCGAACCTGATCTACGGCACAAGCAAGCGTGCCCTCGCTCGCTGGGTGCGCCGCAACGCGGCATCCGCTGACTGGGCTGGGGCAGGGATCCCGCTGAATGCCGTTGCTCCCGGCGTGGTGCTCACCCCCATGACCGCGGATCTGACGGCAACGGAGGAGGAGCGCGCGGCGCTCATCGCCCAGGTTCCCATGCCGCTCAATGGCTTCTTCGGTCCAGAAGCCGTGGCGGATTTGCTCGTCTGGCTCACAGCCGAAGCTAATGCGCACCTCTGCGGGCAGGTCATCTTCATCGATGGTGGAAGCGACGTCGTCATCCGAGGCGACTCCACCTGGTGATCTGAACGAAAGTATCCATCGCGAGAAACTCAGCGAACGGGGGATGCCGAAGCGCTTGATCTGAGGCCGGCTCCGCTGTGGCATGGTGCGGTGATGGCTCCCGTACGAGAATGGGCGAGTGCCGTCACTGCTCAGAGGAGTTCGTACCGTTGTCGCGACTTTCTCGCGAACAGCATACTTTCGTCGCGTCGGCCCGAAGATCATGCCGCCGCTCGAACGGATCACCAGCAAGGTTTCTGGTGGGCGTGTGCAGCTGAGTGGCTTGCTCGTGCCATCGCTAGTTCTGCACTCGATTGGGGCAAAGACTGGTCTGGAACGGGACACACCCCTCATGTACTATCCCGAGCCGAGCGGCAGCATGCTCGTGACGGGAAGCAATTTTGCCGGCGAGCATCACCCCGCCTGGACGGCGAACCTCCGTGCACATCCGCTCGCAGCGGTGAGCGTGCACGGTCGTCGCCAGGTGGTTCGCGCGACGCGGCTTGATGATGCCGAGGTTGAGCGTGCGTGGCGGGGCATCGAGCGGCAGTGGCCCGGCTATCGGCAGTACGAGCGCGCGTCGGGGCGCACGTTGCGAATTTTCAGGCTTCAGCCACTGGAGAGTGGGCAGACAACTGCACTGTAGTGGTGCCTCGCGCTGGCGTGGTCAGGCCTCGGCCGCGCGAAGGTCCTTGCGCAGAATCTTGCCAGCGGACGACTTGGGGATCACATCCACAAAGGCCACGCGCCGCACCTTCTCGTACGGTGCAAGGCGTTCTGCGACGAAGTCCATGACTTCCTGGGCGCTCAGCTCAGTCCCCTGCTGCAGCACCACGAAGGCCTTGGGAATCTCCTGTCCCTCGTCGTCGAGCACCCCGATCACCGCGGCATCCGCTATCTGTGGATGGGTGAGTAGCACCGCCTCGAGAACGGCCGGCGCCACCTGGTAGCCCTTGTACTTGATCAGTTCCTTGAGTCGATCGATGATCGTCACGATGCCTCGCGCGTTCGCGGTCGCGATATCGCCGGTGTGAAGAAAGCCATCCGCGTCGAGAACCTCGGCTGTGGCTGCGGGGTTGTTCAGATAGCCGACCATGATGTTGGGTCCGCGGCACAGCAGCTCTCCAGGCGCGCTTTCACCCTCCGCAGGAATCTCTATCTCGTCGCCCGTGAGCGGGTCGATCAGCTTGCTCTCCAAATTCGGGATGGCGGGTCCGACAGAGTCGAGCGGAGTGTCATCCCAGTCCAGCGGAATCGCGTGGCTCACGGGGCTCATCTCCGTCATCCCGTAGCCCTGCCGCATTCTCACGTTGATTCTGTCTGCGACGGCCTTGCCGAGTGCCCCGTCGAGCGGTGCGGCTCCCGAGAAGACGGTGCCCAGGCTCGAGAGATCGTACTGGTCAATGAGCGGATGCTTCGCCAGGGCGACCGCGATCGGCGGCGCGATGAAGGCGTAGGTGCACCGGTACTCCGCAATGCAGCGCAAGAAGTCTGCAAGGTCGAACCGCGGCATCGTTACCAAGGATGAGCGCTGGGCGAGTGCAAGATTCAACAGCACCGTCATGCCGTAGATGTGAAAGAACGGCAGCACGGCGAGAACTCGATCGCTCGGAACCACTCCCACGTTCGGCACACTCTGGGCAACATTGGCGACCAGATTGCGGTGGGTGAGCATGACCCCCTTCGGAAGCCCGGTGGTGCCAGAGGAATACGGCAGCACCGCGAGGTGCGTGGCCGGATCGAAGGAGACCTCTGGGGCCGCGAGCTCCTGAGACAAGAGATCTCTGAGCGAAGTGTGTCCGTCTGCGCCGTCGAGAACGATCACGTCTTCCTGGGCGATGCCCACCGCGGTCGCTGCTGCGAGGGCCTGCGGGAGTATGGGCGAGACCGTGAACAACATCCTGGCGCCGGAGTCCCGCAGCTGGTTCTCGATCTCGTGGGCGGTGTACAGGGCATTGACCGTGGTGGCTGTCGCTCCAGCGCGCAGGATGCCATGGAACACCGTGGCAAACGCCGGCACGTTTGGGGAGTGCAGTGCAACGACATCACCGACGACGATCCCGCGCGCGGCTAGTGCGCCGGCTAAGGCATCGATCTCGGCTCGCAGCTGGCCGTAGGTGGTTTCGGCTCCGGAGCCGCCATCTATGAGGGCAATTCGATCGAGATCGTCTGCTGCGAGTGAGGCGAAGAGTGCGTCATAGACGCTCAGCTCGGGGATAACCACGTCGGGTAATGGACTTCTGAACACGATTCATCTCCTTTGATGATGTGTTCACAGCGTACGCCGTGGCATTCAGTCTGTATCAGGCCATCGACAGCGTCGACGGTGATCCAGCCTTCGTGCCGTGATCCTGCTCCGAGCGGTCGACGAGCGACGTCTTCCAGCCGACCAGCGCTCGCACCGTGCTGCTGGTGTCGTCCGCAAGACGCGCCATGACATCCGCAGGGACGAAGAAGTTGACAGCAAGCCAGCCGCGCACGGTTTCGGAGCTGTCGTCCGCGAGAGACCTCAATACATCGCACGGTGCCGCCTCATTTTTCGCAACGCAGGACCGAACCGATTCCTCGGGGTCGGTCGCAAGAGTCACGAAGAGGTCGTCTGGAGTGTTGTAGCTGCTCGCGACGCTCTCGCGGATCTTCGGGTTTGCACTCTTCGCCAGGAGCCGCAGTCGTCGAATCTTGCTCTCGGTCACCGGGGGAGCGGGGTGCAATGCCGCGGCTTCCTCGGCAGTGAGCATCGACGGCGCTGCGTCACGCATGGCCTGTCGTTGGGCTGGGGTGTTGAAACGGATGCACGACATGCTCTCCACGCTACCCCGCAGCGTACGAAGGTGCGCTAGACACCCGGATGCTCGGCGAGAACTGCTCCCGATCCTTTGCGCGGCTTCCACGGCACGAGGGCAGAGGTGGTTTTTTGATAGCGGGCGTACTCCGGGTAGCGCGACAGACTGATCCGCTCGGTGAACACGGTGGAGCCGATGAAGAGCGTCGTCAGCAGTACCGCACCGAGGACCGTCCACTGGAGGAGTGAGCCCGCGGCAACAGCCCCGAACAAGAAGATCACCCACCACTGTGCCTGCTCGAAGAAGAAGTTGGGATGCCGTGAGAAGCGAAAGAGACCTGTCTGCAGAAAGCGCATTTCTGGCTCGCGTCCGGCTGCGCGCTCGGCCAGCTTCCAGTTTTGGAATCTCCACTGCTGCTGATCTGCGACTGTCTCGCCCACCAGCAGGGCGGTGAAGACGAGCCCCAGCAGAACGTCCGCAAC
>JBDTAD010000337.1:0-6564 GCA_039924815.1 Lacisediminihabitans sp. | reverse complement strand
TGCCGGTGTTCTTCGTCCACAGCTCCTTCATGTTCTGGTAGTAGTACGTGAGGAACGCTTCGGAGCTCTTCTGGCTCGGGGTGTTCGTGTACATCATGATGTTGTTCGGGAAGTACAGGCCACCCTTTTTGCCGCTCGGGCTGGTCAGCGGGTCACCGACGACGAGGTCGCCTGCAACGTCACCGACGGCGCCAGCGGGGAGGCCCGCACCGTCCCAGCCGAAGCCGAACTTCTTGGCCTTCCACTGCGCCTGAACGTTGTCGCTGGTGTAGGTGGCTGCAGCGGGGTCGCTGTATCCGGCCTTCACCAAGCCCAGGATGAACTCCATTGCCTCGATGTTTTCTTGCGTGACGCAGTCTGGCTTCTTGTCGGCGTTGAACAGACCGCCACCGTTGTTGATCATGAACGCAGTGAGGATGTGACTGCCCGTGAAGCTACCAGCACCGGAGCCGAGGCCGAAGCCGTAGACGCCGTTCTTCTTGAGGGCTGCACAGACCTTCTCGTACTCGTCCCAGGTCTTCGGGGACTCGACGCCGGCATCCGCCATGAGCGTCTTGTTGTACCAGGAGCAACGAACGTCGAGGTTGTACGGCACTGCCGCGTAACCCTTGTCGGTCTTCATGGTGTCGACGAGGCCATCGAGGAAGTCATCGTAGATGCCGTTCTTCTTCCAGCTGTCGAGCAGGTTGTCTGCGTACGCGATCTTGCCCTGCTCAGCGTACTGGAACGCCTGTGTTCCACCGCCCGAGCTGACTGCGGGGCCGGTGTTGGAAGCGACCGCGGAGGAGAAGGTCTGGGTGAAGTTCGCCCACTGGATCTCCTGGTAGGTGGCCTTTCCGAGACCGCTCTTCGGCTTGTACGCGAGCGTGATCTTCTTGTCGGTCGGGTTGAACTCAGTTCCGCCCCAGGGCATGTTCCAGAACTTGATTGGCTTGGCTGAGCCAGCGGCTCCTCCTCCGCCCCCGGTGCTACAGGCCGCGAGAGCGGCGGTAGCGGCTACGCTTCCCGCGACTCCCAGAAAGCCCCGCCTCGAGAAGGAAGATCCTGTGGATTGTGATGCCATGACAGTTCCTTTCCAGTCGCCACTGCCTAAGGGCGGCGACCATGATTCGTCGTTGGATGCATGTGTCGCTCTGTTGGTGAAAAGGTTTCGTGCTGCGACGGCATTAGTATTCATCTCTTCTGAAGCGATGTCAACACAAAAATCCGTTTAGTTGTCTAATAGAGACCGCTCCCATGAAATTGCTGTTGACGGCTACCATGATGCAATGAGCATGGTAAATGTTTCGCCACCGCGGCCTACGCTTGCCGAAATCGCCAGTGAAGCCTCCGTGTCGATGTCGACAGTGTCCAAGGTCCTCAACGGGCGCCCCGGCGTGTCCGATGTTGTGCGCGATCGGATCGAAGGATTGTTGCATTCCGCGGGCTACAGTCGCCGTGGAGCGGCTCACTCTCACGGCAAACTTCTTGAGCTGGTGTTCGAGAACATCGACAGCGAATGGTCGCTTCAGATCATTCGCGGTGTGGATCGAGCTGCTCGTGATAACGGGCTCAGTGTCATTCTCACCGAGAGCGGCGACCGGTATTCTCCGGCGCCTGACTGGATTGACGGGATCCTGCAGAGGCAGCCCGTCGGAGTTGTATTGCTTTTTTCTAAGCTCTCTGTTGATCACAAGCGGCAATTGCGCACGCGCAACATCCCGTTCGTCATCCTCGATCCTGCGGGCGACCCTGACCCAGACGTGGCCTCGGTGGGGTCTGGCAACTGGTCGGGTGGCCTGGCCGCGACGAGGCACTTGATTGGGCTTGGCCATCGCCGGATCGGGATGATCAATGGTCCGGAGGGCATGCTGTGCTCACGGGCACGGTTTTCGGGGTATCACGCCGCGCTCGACGAAGCAGGGGTTACCTTCGATCCAACGTTGATCGTGGCGGGCAAGTTCCACTACGAGGACGGCGTCGCTCTCGGCACGAAGTTGCTGTCGAGGACCGATCGTCCCACGGCAATCTTTGCGGGGAATGATCTTCAGGCGTTTGGAGTCTACGAAGCGGCTCGTCTGCTCGGCCTCTCCGTTCCCGAGGACGTTTCGGTGGTGGGCTACGACGACGTCCCCAGCGCCAGCTGGATGGCCCCGAAGCTTACGACGGTGCGACAACCGCTCATCGAAATGGCGGAGCAGGCCACGCGTTTGGTCCTGAGTCTTCGGGCGAATCCTCAGCAGAAACTTGTGCGGATCGATCTGGCCACGAACCTCGTAGTGCGTGCGAGCACCGCACCACCTAAGCTCTGACCCCATCGCGCCGGATCAGGCGCGGCAGAGGGCGAATACGACATATTTCTGGTTGAATTGAGAAAGCTTGCGTAAATGTTTTTCAGCGGATAACGTGACGAAATACCCCACCCCTCGACTGGCACGACGCTCCAGTCAGACAGATGAAGGAGTCTGTGCCGATGAGTAAGTCTCCGCTCGGCGTAGCCATGATCGGTTACGGCTTCATGGGCGCCGCCCACTCTCAGGCCTGGCGTGTCGCGCCGCGGTTCTTCGACCTTCCGCGCGAACCGCAGATGTCCGTCATCGTCGGGCGCGACCGAGCGCGAGTTGAATCTGCCGCCGAGAAATTCGGGTGGGCCGAGGCAGAAACCGACTGGCGCCGCACCCTTGAGCGTGACGACATCGACCTCATCGATATTTGTACTCCGGGTTCCTCCCACGTGGAGATCGCGATAGCCGCGCTTGAAGCAGGCAAGCACGTGCTGTGCGAAAAGCCGCTGGCGAACACCGTCGAAGAAGCAGAGCTGATGGCAGCCGCCGCACGTCGAGCGGCTGAGAACGGCGTCTTCGCCATGGTCGGCTTTAGCTATCGCCGGGTGCCGGCGATCACTCTTGCCAAGGAGCTGGTGGCCGCAGGCAAGATCGGGGAGCTGCGGCAGGTTCGCGCTCTTTACCTTCAGGACTGGCTGGTCGATGCAGAAGGTCCTATGACGTGGCGGTTGGATAAGAGCCTCGCCGGATCGGGCTCGCTGGGAGACATCGGCGCACACGCGATCGACGCGGTGCAATTCGTCTCCGGTCGGCGCGTGACGCGCGTGAGCGGCATCCTGGAGACCCTCGTGGCGGAGCGACCTTTGCTCTCAGAGTCGATCGGGCTCAGCGGCACGGCATCGACCGAGCGAGGCCGGGTGACCGTGGATGACGTCGCCCTCTTCACCGGCCGGCTGGGCGACGGCGTACTCGCCTCCTTTGAAGCGACTAGATTCGCCACGGGACGTAAGAACGCTTTCCGTCTGGAGTTCAGTGGCTCTCTGGGCGCGATCGCCTTTGACTTTGAACGCATGAACGAGCTCGAGTTTTACGACGGGACTGACGCCGTGGGATCACGCGGCTTCCGCAGAATCTTGGTGACCGAGCCGGAGCATCCGTATATGGCGGCGTGGTGGCCGACAGGTCACGGCATCGGCTACGAGCATCCGTTCTCGCACCAGGTGCGTGACCTAGTAGTGGATATCGAGGCAGGGCGGCAACCGCAGCCCTCCTTCGATGACGGCCTTCAGGTACAACGCGTGCTGGAAGCAGTCGAGACCAGTTCTGCCGCGGACAGCCGTTGGGTTGCCGTGGCTGAACACGAGGCAGAAACGCGTGGAGGGCAGGACGCATGAGCGCGTCTGTTGTCGATTCAGGAGGAAATGATGGGATCAGCTGACCAGACAGTGCGCCAGGCACTCATAGTTCGTGGAGGGTGGGACGGACATCAGCCGGTCGAGACGACCAATTCCATGATTCCGTTCCTGGAGCGCAACGGCTTCACCGTTCGCGTCGAAGAGTCCCCGGCCGTCTACACGGACGCCGACTTCATGAAGACTGTCGATCTCATCGTGCAGATCAACACCATGACAACCATTACCAAGGAAGAATTCGCGGGCCTGCAGGACGCCATCCTCGCCGGCACGGGAATGGGCGGCTGGCACGGTGGAATCGCCGATTCCTACCGCAACAACGCCGACTACCTGCACATGATCGGCGGGCAGTTTGCCCATCATGCGGGCAAGGACCCGGCGGAGCGCACGGGCGAGCAATCTGACAATTACATCCCGTACACGGTTCACATCACGGAGCTCGGACAGAACCACCCGATCACCGAGGGCATCGAAGACTTTGACCTCGTCACCGAGCAGTACTGGGTGCTCAGCGATGAGTACAACGACGTGCTCGCGACCACCACTCAGAGCGTTCGTCCCTGGGATGCGTGGAATCGGCCGGTCACGGCGCCTGCGGTCTGGACCAGGCAATGGGGCAAAGGACGCATCTTCGTCTCTGCACCAGGGCATCGGCTTGAGATTCTCGATGACCCGAACGTACGCACGATCGTGGAAAGAGGACTGCTGTGGGCGGCACGCTGAACGTTGGAATCATTGGGGTCGGCGTCATCAGTGCGCAGTACTTCGCGGAGTTTCCGAAGCTTCCAGGACTCCACGTCGTCGCTGTTGCGGATGTCAATGAGGCCCGAGCGGCAGAGGTTGCAGCCGAGCAGGGGGTTGAGGCGCTCAGCGTTGACGCGCTGCTTGCGGATCCGCGCATCGACGCGATCCTGAACCTCACGATTCCCGCAGTGCACGTCGAGATCGCCGAGCGCGCCCTTCGTGCCGGCAAGCACGTGTATGGCGAGAAGCCGCTCGCACTGGATCCCACCGAGGCCGTCGGCATGATGGAACTCGCGCGCACGCTGGGGCTGCGAGTGGGGAGTGCCCCGGACACGGTGCTGGGCACCGGCGTTCAGACGGCCCGCGCGCTTCTTGACTCCGGAGTGGTCGGTGACGCCGTCGCCGCGGCAGTGCACTGGAGCTCCCCCGGGCACGAACGGTGGCATCCGGCCCCCCAGTTTTACTACCAGCCGGGTGGCGGCCCACTTTTCGACATGGCGCCGTACTATCTCTCATCCCTAGTCACGCTCTTGGGCCCGGTGGCTCGGGTTTCCGGCGTCGCCACGCGCTCGAGTCGAGAGCGCACCATCGCCACCGGGGGTCAGGCCGGCACCGTTGTTCCAGTGAACGTCGACACGCACGTGAGTGCGATTCTCGAGCACGTGAATGGGCTGACCTCGACGCTCACCGTGAGCTTCGAGGTGTGGGCTTCGCGCGCGCCACTGTTCGAACTCTACGGAACGAAAGGCACGATCGCGGTGCCTGACCCGAACCGGTTCTCTGACCCGGTCGAGGTGTGGACGGTGGATGCGCCAGAGTGGACGGAAGCACCAGTTTCTGCGGGATACGCGGATGCTGGAAGGGGCTTCGGGCTTGCCGATATGGCGCACGCGATCGAGACTGATCGTCCCCATCGGGCGTCGGGGGAGCTCGCGTTCCACGTGCTCGAGATCATGGATGCCGTGCTGCGTGCGGCGCACGACCACACCGTGATCGAGTTGACGTCGACGGCCACGCGTCCGGACGTTGTGCCGTTCGGCACCACGCCGAACACCTGGTAACCACACGAGCGGATGACGAAGGGCGATGGCGAAGTAATGACACAGGGCAGCGCAGATTACCGGGATAGCGGACTGGTGTTCCCCGAGGGCTTCGTCTTTGGATCCGCCACGGCGTCGTACCAGATCGAGGGTGCCGTTCACGAAGACGGCAGAGGTCAGAGTATCTGGGATACCTTCAGCCACACGCCCGGTCGGGTGCTGGGCGGAGACACCGGTGACGTGGCGGATGACCACTATCACCGGGTCGAGGATGACCTCGACCTGATGAAGAGCCTGAATCTCGACGCGTACCGCTTCTCGATTGCCTGGCCGCGCATCCAACCGTCTGGAACGGGAAGGGCCAATCAGGCAGGACTCGACTTCTACTCCAGGTTGGTCGACGGTCTGCTCGAGCGGGAGATTACGCCCGTCGCGACGCTCTATCACTGGGACCTTCCGCAGGCGCTCGAGGACGTGGGCGGCTGGACCAACCGGGACACCTCCCTCGCCTTCGCGGACTACGCGCGCATCGTCGGGGAGAAGCTTGGCGACCGGATTGCCGTCTGGACGACCCTGAATGAGCCATGGTGTGCAGCGTTCCTGGGCTACGCGTCCGGGGCGCACGCGCCAGGCCGAACCGAACCGCTCGCATCTCTGCAGGCGGCACACCATCTGAACCTCGCACACGGGCTTGCCATCCAGTCCCTGCGCACCGTGGTCACCAACGATCCCGAATACTCCGTGACGCTCAACTTGCACGCGCTGCGGGGCGATGGCCCTTCGGGTGCCGAGGCGGTGCGCCGCATCGACGCGATCGGCAACCGCGTGTTCACGGGGCCGATGCTTCACGGGGCGTACCCGCAAGACCTGCTCGAGGACACCGCATCCATCACCGACTGGTCGTTCGTGCGCGATGGAGACACCGCGGACATTCACCAGAAGGTCGACGTGCTTGGCGTGAACTACTACGCGACCACGCTCGTGCGGATGTGGGACGGCACGGGCGAACGCCTCAGCGCCGACGGCCACATGGCAGTAGGGGTCTCACCGTGGCCCGGAGCCAGCGATGTCGAATTTTTGCCACAGCCTGGCCCTTACACGTCG
>JBDTAD010000336.1:0-3033 GCA_039924815.1 Lacisediminihabitans sp. | reverse complement strand
GCCGCAATCTTCTCGCGTAGCTCGTCGTTGCTGGGCTCCACAAAGTGGCTGCCGTCAGGGAAAGCGATGACGGGGATGTTGGTGCGCCCACTGATGGCGCGTGCCTTATCGGCTGCAGCGACATCCGTTTCAAGGTCGATGTACTCGTAGTCAACGCCGAGTTCATCCAGCAGTTTCTTCGACCGGCGGCAGTCGACACACCACTCGGCTCCGTACATTGTGATTCGTTCGCTCATGCCGTTGGTAACCAGATGGGACGGCTGAACATTCCTGCGGGGCTTAGGCGGTGAACTCGTCTGGCAGCACCACGTTGCCGGAAACCGAACGGAACAACGGCGCGATCTGGGCCAGCGTGTATCCGGCGATGCCGCATCCGATCTTTGTGACGAGAAAACGAAGTTCCGGATGCTCGGTCGCGAATTCGAGAAACTGC
The DNA here is from genome assembly GCA_039924815.1 of Lacisediminihabitans sp. Lineage (GTDB taxonomy): Bacteria > Actinomycetota > Actinomycetes > Actinomycetales > Microbacteriaceae > Parafrigoribacterium_A. The sequence goes on along the minus strand of JBDTAD010000336.1, from coordinate 2,600 downwards.
GCAACCTCGCGCTCGATGGTCGGGAATCCACTCATGGTGTCGATGCCGTAGGACTGTCCCTGTAGTCCGTTGCCCTGGCCCCAGACTGCACCGAACTTTTCGTAGGCGGTGAGCGCCGCTCCCGCGCCGTGCGCACCGTTCGCGTTGGAACCGAACACAAAGATTTCGCCCGGCTGGAGCTCGGTGATCTGCATGTCAGCAGTGTAGGTCGGCGGCGCTCAGGGTTCCACAGGCTTCTGATTTTCGGGAAGCCGCACCACAGCCTGCACGGCGGCATGGTCGGATGGCCAGCCGCCCGCATACTGGGCGACGTTGATTCCGACGCTCAGCACGGAGACGTAGGGCGTTGTGAGGATCCAGTCGATGCGCTTGCGTTCGTGCTTGGGTGGGCGGTAATTGGGAAAGCTTCCCCACGCCTCCGTGAGCCGTCTCTCGGCCGTGTCCCAGGTGTCGAGCAGCAAGCCGTGCCCGGTGAGCTCCTCGTACGGCTCGGTCTCGGCATCCGTGTTGAAATCGCCGGTGATGATGGTGGGCAGCGGTGAGTCCGACACGATGCGGCGCAGCTCGTCGGCCGAGCGCAGCCGGGCGACGCGGGAGTAATTGTCGAGGTGGGTGTTTACGGCTTGAAAGCGGATGTCGGTGACCAGATCGAGCATGGTCGCGTCGACGACGAGGCGCGGTGTGCGGTTGCCCCACGACACGGACCCGGGCACATCTGGTGTGTCCGAAAGCGCCGTCTGCCTCCACTCGAGCACGCGTAGTCGGGTGCTGTCGTAGTAGATCGGGCAGCCCTCGCCGCCGCGGTTGACCTCGCGGCCGTACCCAATCGAACGGTAGTGCCTACCGAGGGAGTGGCGCACGAAGCTCGCCTGCTCGAACAAAGCTTCTTGCACGCCGAGGAGGGCGGGCTGTTCGATTTCGAGAAGTCGCTTCACGAACGGGCGCCGATACACCCAGCGGTCTGGACTCCACGGGCTGAGGTGCGGCATGCGCCTGCGAATGTTATAGGACATGACATGCAGGCCGGGCGCTGCCACGGGACCGATCAGCGCGGTATCTGGCATGGGGCCAGCCTAGGTGGCGTTACGCGCCTTCGAGGAACGCTACCTATCGTGGGTCGGCGCCGAATACCTGGCGCGAGATCGCTTGAATGTCGCGCACCATGTTTTCGAGCTTGACGTTGGTGACGTCGAACTTAGCGTCAAGGTCGGCTCGCACGGCATCGAATCGCGCATCCATGGTTCGGTTGAAGTTCGTCGTGACGATGCCTATCAGGGCGAAGAAGGCAGCAGCAAACACACCGATCAGCACCCACACTTGCGGTTCCGTCACCTCAATCACCTCTTCATTCTCGCCCGGTTGGTGTCAAAAGGGTAGGCGTGTTCTTGGCGCACGTATTCCGCGACATCGGCAGTTGTTGAAAACCGCGGGCGGCAAGACGCAGTAGAGGGGCACTGGCTGCTGCCAGATCTCGCAATGCGAAGCTAGAGGCTTGTCTCCCGATGCGCATCGTGAGCATCGCGACTCCGGTTGCGATGAGCGTGCTCGCAATCACCGCGATCGACCCGACGAGCGCGAACAGCGTGAGCTTGACCTTTGAGTCATAGTTCTTGATGTGCGCCATCTCGTGCGCCATCACCGCTTCGAGTCCCGGGGTGTCATCGAGTTCAGGAGTCCGCGGGTGGCGGCGACCAAAGCGTTGTTCGGACTCATGCCGAGTGCGAGCGCGTTGGGTTCGGCATCCTCGATCACGCACACCTTCGGTCTCGGCATGCCATTGCGGATGGCCAGGTTCTCGACGATTCGGCAGAGCTTCGGCTCCTGCGCATCGCTCACCTCGACGCAGCCGGCGTGCTTTGCGGCCGACTTCAGCGCTGACCGCAGCTGCCACCAGGTATAGCCACCGGTGAAGCCGATGATGAGGATGGCAGGCCACGGCGATTGCCCGGCGATCGACAGCCAGGTGGAGAGCGCAATAACGATGAGGGCGAACAGCACGATGAGTGCGATCGAATAGCGCTTGTTGCGTTCGATCGCGCGGTACATCTGCCTCCCGTGGCTCGCTCTGGCGTCGCACTGACGTAGCAGGGGCTGGAGTCGGTTAGCTATCGAGGATCGGCACCGAAAACGTGACGGGACAGAGCCTGGATGTCACGGTCGAGAACTTCGAATTTACCCGTGAACTTGGCATCCATCGCTTCGAAGCGTGCATCCATGGTCTCGAACCGTGCCTCCATGGTTTCGCGCAGGCCGCCGACGGCCGCAGTTAGCGTGCGGTTAAAGTTTGTGGTGACGATTGCGATCATGCCGAAAATCGCGGTTGCGAACACGCCGATCAGCACCCAGACCTGTGGTTCGTTCACCTCAATCACCCCTCCATTGTCGTTGCCCTGTCGGGATAAATCTAGCGACAGCTTGGGATCGAGCCCTCGTTCCGGAGGAAATTGTGCAGAATTCCCTCCTGAGCGATCCGGTGGAGGACGGGTGTCTACCCACACGCCCCGGAATACAGTCCGCGGCCCGCTGCCTTCGCGCGTTGTTGCGCCGCCACCACGGTCGCGTACCCGGCGATGTTTGGGCCGTACTTGACGGCTCGGCCG
>JBDTAD010000335.1:0-2303 GCA_039924815.1 Lacisediminihabitans sp. | reverse complement strand
GGCGGACGTCTTGCTGACCTTCGTGCTGTCGCTCGTGGTCACCTTCTTCTCGGTTCCGTCCTGGCCCTTGACCGTGATGGTGGTCCCGTCGATCGAAGTGATCTTGCCCGAGGTGAATCCACCAGCGGCAAATCCTCCGCCAGCCAGGCGCCCTCCGGTGCCACCGCCCTGGGTTTGCGACGTGCCCGTGCCGCCGAACTGGCCACGGGCGAAGTTTCCCGGGCCCGCGTGGGCGGCACCGCTGCGTCCGATAAGAACGCCGCCGACCACACCAACCGCGAGGGCGGCGACGATGGCGAGAGTCGGTGTGATCCAGTGCCGGGAGTGCTTGGCTGCCGGGGCATTCGGGGCAGGCATTGGGGTTGTTGAGTCGGTCATGGCGTGCTCTGCTTTCTCGTGAGGCTTGTGGGCTGGGCGGTGAGGCGCGAGGTCACGGTCAGACCGCCCTGAGCGCCTGGATCGGGCGCATTCTCGCGGCTCTGGCCGCCGGATACACGCCAAAGAACACTCCGATCGCCACCGAGACTCCAAGGGCGAGCGGGATGGAGAAGGCGAGGATGATTGGCTGAGTTCCGTTGAGGGGGAACTGCGCACCGATGAGGGCAGCGATCACGCCGAGCACTCCGCCGAGCAGTGTGAGGGTCGCCGCTTCTGCGAGGAACTGGCCGAGGATGGCACCCCTGGTTGCTCCTAGTGCCTTGCGGATGCCGATCTCCCGCGTTCGCTCGGTGACGGTCACGAGCATCACGTTCGTGACACCGATCCCGCCGACGAGCAGGCTGATCGCAGCGACCGCGCCGAGCAACACTGTGAAGCTCTCCGCGCTCGTTGCCGCGGTCGCGAGCAGCGAACTCTGGTTGACCACCGTGAACGGCTCATTGGTGATGTCTGTGACGGCGAGCAACTGGTTGAGCATGATGGTCACTTCGTCCTGCGCCGCGGTAACCGCGCCGGAGCTGATCGCCTCGACGGTCAGCGAGCTGACCGCTCCGTAGCCGGTGAAGGAATCCTGCACCCGGCTGATTGGGGCGATGACGACGGAGTTTGGATCGTTGAACCCGACGCTGGACTGTTGCGACAGGATGCCGACCACGCTGAACGAGGTCCCGTCCACTGACACCGTCTGGCCAAGCGCCGACCCGGTGGGGTAGAGCTCGGTGGCCAGCGTCTGCCCGATCACCGCAACCTTCGCCGAGTTCGTGACGTCGGCAGCCGTAAAGGACGAACCCGAACCCACCTTGTTGGTGCCCACCGTGAAGTAATCCGGTGTCGTACCGAGCACCGTGATTGAGCTTTCGGAGGTGGTGGTACTCGAGACGGTGAGGCTCGTGTTCACCTCAGGAATCACGGTGCGCACGTGCCCGAGTTTCGCTGAGGCGAGCTCGTCGGCAACCGTGCGGGTGATGACTTTGCTCGACCCCGCCGCGCTGGCGCCGCCTCCGAACCCGCCGCTGCTGGACCGAACCGTGAGGGTGGTCGTGCCGAGGTTGGAAATGGCGTTGTTTACCTGTTGTGCCGAGCCATTTCCCACGGCGAGGAGCAGGATGACCGAGGCGACGCCGATCATCACACCCAGCAGCGTAAGGATCGAGCGCAGCTTGTTCGACGCGATTCCGCGCAGCGCCGACAGCAGCATTTCGGCGAAACTCATTTCGACCGCCTGCCGTTCGCCTCGGGGTCGTGCGACTTCCCGGCCCGCGATTTCGAGACTCGGTCACCGACGATGAGTCCGTCGCTGATGGTGAGTACCCTGTGCGCCTGTTCGGCAACGTGCTCCTCGTGGGTGATCACCACGATCGTGCGGCCATCCCGCGCGAGCAGGTCGAACATCCCAAGGATCTCATCGGTGGAGGCGCTGTCGAGGTTCCCGGTCGGCTCATCTGCGAGCACCAGAGTGGGCGAGGTTACGAGTGCCCTGGCGATCGCGACTCGCTGTTGCTGGCCACCGGAGAGCTCTTGCGGCTGGTGGGAGCCGCGGTCGGCGAGTCCAACGAGCTCAAGTGCTTCGAGTGCTCGTTGCTTACGTTCGACCCTGCCGACCCTGGCGTAGACGAGAGGAAGCTCGACATTGCCGAGGGCAGACATCCGCGGCACCAGGTTGAAGGATTGAAAGATGAAGCCGATCTGGCGGTTGCGGATGTGCGCAAGTGCATTCTCGTCGAGCGTGCTCACGTCATTCCCCGCGAGCGTGTATGTGCCGTGTGAGGCAACATCGAGACAACCGAGCAGGTTCATCAAGGTGGACTTTCCCGAACCGGACGGGCCCATGATCGCCACGTAATCGCCCTGTGCGACCGCAAGAT
>JBDTAD010000334.1:0-3875 GCA_039924815.1 Lacisediminihabitans sp. | reverse complement strand
TGGAAGATGTCGAGAATGCTCTGAAGGGCATGCTCAAGCCGGAGTTCGAAGAGGTGCAGTCGGGTGTCGCAGAAATTCGCGAGATCTTCCGCTCCTCGAAGTTCGGCAACGTTGCGGGTGTCATCGTCCGCTCCGGTACGATCACTCGAAACGCCAAGGCCCGAGTCATCCGCGAGGGCGTCGTCGTGGGTGACAACCTGGCGATCGAGTCGCTGCGTCGCTTCAAGGACGATGTCACCGAGGTCCGCACGGACTTCGAGGCTGGTATCGGCCTTGGCAAGTTCAACGACATCCAGATCGGTGACGAGATCGAGACGATTGAAATGAAGGAAAAGCCGCGGGTGTAATCCGTGGTGTCGGCATCTGCCGCGTTCGGTTCGGAAAGCGGGGCCCCCTACCCCGAGTTTCCGAACCGAACGCGGCAGACGCCTCCAAGTCGTAATTACACCCGTATGGGGTGAGCGGCGAAAGAGCGGCGAAAGCGCGGCTGGTCTAGTGCTAGTGCTAGTGCTAGTGAGCTTGTCGAGAACCGTCTGAGGCAGAAGGAGTAGTTCAGTGGCTGATCCAGCACGTGCCGCCAAGATGGCGGACCGCATCAAGGTGATTGTGGCCAAAACGCTCGAGCGCGGGTTGAAGGACCCGCGGCTGGGGTTCGTCACCATCACCGATGTTCGGGTGACGGGCGACCTCCAACACGCATCCGTTTTTTACACCGTCTACGGCACGGATGAGGAGCGCGCGGATTCCGCGATAGCGCTCAAGTCGGCGACCGGGATGCTGCGCAGCGAGGTGGGCAAGAACATTACCGCGAGGCTCACACCGTCGCTCGAGTTCATCGCGGATGCCATACCGGAGAATGCTGCGCTCATTGAGTCGCTGCTCACCGAGGCGCACAACCGCGACGCTGAGGTCGAGAACCTGAAGAAGACCGCGCAGTACGCAGGCGACGAAGACCCCTACGTCAAGCCGCGTGTTATCGCAGAAGAAGAAGAAGACGAAGACGAAGAGCACTAGCCGCGGCTAGTCCTTCACCCCTGTGGCGGGAGATAGGTGCTCGCGGCGGGAGTTGCTACTCCCTCCACGACTTGGTGTCTCCGGCCATGACCCGCTGGGAGGCTCAGTGCCCCCTCCCAAATGAAGGAGTAGAGCGCTCCCACCAGCGGCAGGCTCCCGGAATAGCGGGGCTCACTTCGCCGCGTTCCTTCATTTGGGCGGCGGCGACCGCGTGATGGCCAGGTTGAGGCGAGGCACGCGGCACTCTACTTGAGCAGTCGCGACAGCACCCGGTCGGCGAGTGGCTTACCTCCGGTTTGGCAGGTCGGGCAGTACTGCAGGGTCGAGTCCGCGAAGCGCACCTCGCGCACTGTGTCTCCGCACGCAGGGCAGGCTTGCCCAGTGCGGCCGTGCACGCGCATCCCCGATTTCTTCTCCCGCTTGAGTTCGGATGCCGCAAGTCCGTCCGCGCGCTCGAGAGCGTCCTGCAGGGTAGTCCCGATCGCCACGAACAGGCGGTGAATCTCGTCCGGCGTCATCGTGGCTGGCTTGAACGGCGACATCCGTGCGACGTGGAGAATCTCATCCGAGTACGCGTTGCCTATCCCCGCGATGAACGACTGATTGCGCAGCACACCCTTGATCTGCGAGCGGCCGGCCCCGTGCAGAATCCGGGCGAGCGATTGCTCCGTGAATGCCGTGTCGAGCGGGTCTGGGCCCAGCCTCGCGATGCCGGGTACGTCCATCGGGTCGGCGACCAGGTAGATCGCGAGACTTTTCTTGGTGCCGGCCTCTGTGATGTCCAGTCCAGAGCCGCCTTCGAGCACCAGCCGTGCGGCCAGAGCTCCCCTGGCAGGGCGTGTCGCCGGTGGCGGAGGTGCGTCCCTCCAGCGGATCCAGCCCGCCCTGGCCAAGTGCATGACAATGTGCAGCTCGCCAGCCATGACGCCGCCAGTGTCCTCGGCCGAGGTCGTAATATCGAGGAACTTGCCGTGCCGGGACACCCCGTCGATGACCGTGCCGTTCAGTGCGGAGGGGCTCGGATCGAAGGTCTTCAGCGCGGCGAACGACACGATCTCGAGACGTTCGATGGTGCGCCCGTCGAGACGCGAGCCAAGATCGGTCGCCATAGCCTGCACTTCGGGCAATTCCGGCATCGTTCCATTGTGCACGCGTCTGGTGACATCCGTCGAGCGTGCCGGCTTCAGACGTCGATGCCGGCCGTAATCGCACGTAGAGCAGCGATGTGTTTGACGAGTGCGTTCCGGCCGAGCTCTGTTGCGCTGAGCCAGGTTCGCGGGCGCTTGCCGACATACCCCTTGCGAACCTTGACGTAGCCGACGGCCTCGAGCAGTGATACCTGTTTGCTGAGCACGGAATCGCTGAGCTCGATCGCATCCCGCACGATCTGAAACTCTGCATCGTCGACCTTCGCAAGCGTCGCGATGATGCTGAGCCGCACGGGGGAGTTGAGGTGTTCGTCGACCTCGTGCCTGGGGTGCGTCGCCTCTGCGCTCATCGTGCCGAGCCTCGCATCATTCCTGCGACGACGACGGGAGTCGCGGTGATAATCGCATACGGCAACCAGAACCATGCAGTACGCCAATCTGTTGACACAGTGAAGGCAACCCCTGCCGCGTACAGCGCCATAGTCAGGGCGAAGCCCACGCCGTAACGCCGGGCCCAGCCGCGGCTTGACGCGCGCCTCGCGCGCTGGAACCAGATGCAGGCGCTGGCAATTCCGGCACCGTAGAGTACGGTCACGGCGATGATCAGCCACAGGCTGTGGGTGGGATAGACGTAGACCACTGCGAGTAGGAACAGCGCGACCGAAACACCGAGGATGGCAGTGAAGAAAGCGCTGAGTCGTCGTGCCGACCGCGAAATATCGGAGCCGCGACTGCCGCCGAATGCCGCTGCCTGAAGCTGGTCATGAGAGTCCTGGGAACCGTGCTGCACTGCGCCTTCGTTGGTCATTGTTGTCTCCTGGATTCTGTGCCGAATGGGCTAATGGATCCAGCATGACAAGTACTTTCCAGGATGGCAAGTACATGTTCCTGATCCGGAATGCTGCGAGGGTCACCGTGGTCGCTGCAGCCCGTTACGGCAAGCAATAGCCGCCTTCCAGGCCTGTGACGAGGCCGTCGTGGAGCAGGCCGGCCAGGGCGCGCTTCCGCTGCACGGCATCCGGCCACAACGCCTCAATCTCTTCCGCGGTCACGGGTAGCTCGGAGGCGCGCAGCTCGGCGATGATCAGCCCGCGCACCTGGCGATCGGAGCCCTCGAACCTTTTCTGCACCGGGGCGCGGGGCCCGAGATATGGCGGGTAGCCATCCAGCCGCCAGGCGCACTGTGCAGCGATCGGGCAGATGTCACAGCGCGGCGTGCGAGCGGTGCAGACGATCGCGCCGAGCTCCATGATCGCGGCGTTGGTGAGTCTGGCATCCGCACGATCTTCGGGCAGGAGCGCCTCCATGGCCTCCAGATCGCGTCTGGTCGACGGTGGCCCCGCCTCTCCCTGGCCATCGATCGCCCGAGCGATCACTCGCCGCACATTGGTGTCGACGACGGGATGCCGATGGCCATACGCGAAGGCCGCAACGGCACGTGCGGTGTAGTCGCCAATCCCCGGGAGCGCGAGCAACTCGTCGACGCTCTCTGGCACGACCCCGCCGTGCTGCTCCGTGATCGCGACGGCTGCGGCATGTAACCTCAGTGCTCGCCGTGGGTAGCCGAGGCGATGCCAGGCGCGCACTGCTTCGCCCGGAGGGACAGCAGCAAGATCCGCTGGAGTAGGCCAGCGCTCCAACCACTCTTCCAACCGCGGGATTACCCGAACGACCGGTGTTTGTTGCAGCATCACTTCGCTGACCAGGATGCCC
>JBDTAD010000333.1:0-2040 GCA_039924815.1 Lacisediminihabitans sp. | reverse complement strand
GTTGCTGTCGGAAGCGTTCGATGAGAATGACTACAACGTTGTGGCCGATCTGTGCGGTCGGTTCTACTCGATCGCTCTCACCGACTGCGGCACAGGAATTGTTCATTCCGTGATGCGCGCAACATTGCAGCGTGCTGACTCCGTCGTCATCGTCTCTGGTGGAAGCGTGGATGAGGCACGTCTGGCGTCTGAGACACTCACCTGGCTTGAGGCGAATGGTTACGGCGCACTCGTGCGCAACGCCGTCGTCGCGCTCAACACGGCGACTCAAGGTACCAACCTGGTGAAGCTTGAGGAGATCGAAGCTCACTTCAAGTCGCGCGTGCGTGAGATCGTTCGTATCCCGTACGACCCGCAGCTTGCTGCCGGATCGGCGATCAACTACAAGGAACTTAAGCCGCTGACCAAAAGCGCGGCTCGTGAACTCGCAGCGCTCGTGATCGACGGTCTGCCCGTCCGTCGCGGCGCCTGAACAGACAGGCACCAGCCGGAATGACCGAACGACAGATCCGGGTCTTTGGTGACCCGGTATTGAAGACTGCCTCCGACCCCATCCCGCTCGAGGCTGATGTCACTGGGCTCGTTGAAGACCTCCTCGACACCGTGAAGCTGCCAGGGCGGGCCGGAGTCGCTGCGCCGCAGATAGGCGTAAGTCAGCGCGCGTTCAGCTACAACGTCGACGGCGAAGTTGGCTACATTCTCAACCCGGTCCTCGTTGAAGTCTCCGGCGAACCAGAGCTCATGGACGAGGGTTGCCTTTCCGTGCCCGGCTTTTATTTCGAACGACTTCGCTATCCCTTCGCCAGAGTGACCGGCGTCGATCTCGACGGCAATCCGGTCGAGCTGAGCGGCAGCGGACTCATGGCGCAGGCGTTGCAGCACGAAACCGACCATCTCGACGGCAAGCTCTATATCGAGGGCCTGGAGAAGGACACAAAGCGTGAGGCCATGCGCCAGATCAGGAATGCTCCCTGGTTCTAGCGACACGGCCTCACGGCACAGCGTTAGTGCAGTAGTGACTGGCCGTGCGTCGACGGAACGCCCTCGTACATCCCCTCGATTACATCCGCAATGTCCGACAGGATGACGTTGCGCTTGATGCTCATCTTGGGAGTCAAGTGTCCGCTGGCCTCCGTTAGCTCAATCGGCAGGATCACGAACTTGCGAATCGATTCGGCGCGGGACACCGTGGAGTTCGCGGCGTCGACCGCCCGCTGCACTTCGGCAATGACTTTCTGATTGGTGCGCGCTTCCTCGAGGCTCTGATTCGGGTCTTCTCCGTTGTTATTGAGCCAGACCGGCAGCATCTCGGAGTCCAGAGTGATGAGCGCGCCAATGAACGGCTTCTGCTCACCCACGACGATGACTTGTCCAATGACGCTGTTGGCCCTGATGGGGTCCTCCAGCGCCGCAGGAGAGACATTCTTTCCGCCGGCGGTGACGATAATTTCTTTCTTGCGCCCGGTGATGGAGATCTGGCCGTCGTCGTCGATCTCTCCGATGTCGCCAGTTTTGAACCATCCGTCGACAAAGACTTCGGCCGTGGCTGCATCGTTGTTCCAATAGCCCTCAAAGACACAGATGCCCTTGACTTGCAGTTCACCGTCTTCAGCGACCCGCACTGACACGCCGGGCAGAGGAGGACCAACCTTGCCGATCTTGAAGCTCGACGGGCGGTTCACGGTGACCGGTGCCGTCGTCTCGGTGAGGCCGTAGCCTTCGAGGATAGTGAGCCCCAAACTGCGGTAGAAATGGCCAAGGAAGAGCCCGAGAGGTGCTGAACCTGACACGGCGTACTCAACCTTGCCGCCGAGCGCTGTCCTGATTTTGCTCAGGACGAGGCGGTCGAACAAGGCAAATTGCAGCTTGAGCCCGAGGGGGATCGTGCCAGCATCTAACGCCTTGGAGTGTGCGATCGCGACGGCAGCGGCCTTGCGGAAGATCTTGCCCTTGCCGCCAGCCTCGGCCTTCTGTTCCGACGAGTTGTAGACCTTTTCGAAGACCCGGGGGACGGCGAGCAGGAACGTTGGCTTGAACGAT
>JBDTAD010000332.1:0-5086 GCA_039924815.1 Lacisediminihabitans sp. | reverse complement strand
CCTTCGCACGCGCTACATGCGGCGCTAATGACGTGCTCGCCGCGACAACCCCGTGAGGCTAGGCCTTGGTGACGATCACGCTCACGGGCGTTACGTTCGCAAACAGGTCAAGAACTGGGCAGTGTGCGTCAACCGCAGCCTTGAGCTCCGCGTAGCGGGCATCGGTTTCCGGCCCGCTGATTGTGATCGCGAGGCGAACGTCGGTAAAACCAGGGCGCACCGTCTCGTCAATACCGAACAGACGGCGAGCGTCTAGATCCCCTTCCGCCTTCACGTCGATGTCGTCCACTTGGATCCCAAGAGCCTGCGCGTACAGTCGATACACAACGATTTGGCAGGAGATAAGCGCGCCAAGTGCAACCTCGACCGGGCTGGCCGCGACATCATCCCCGGCGAGCGCACCAGGCTCATCGACCAGAAAACTGTGCTTGCCCGCTGAGATCGAACTGGCAACGGATCCGACTCCGGAACCGTTCACCCGATAGGTGAGCTGCGCGCTCGCCGGGTTCGCAGCAATGCGCTCTCCCCAGGCCGTTCCCGCCTCGATGAGGCGTTGTGCGCGCTCATCAGCTGTTGCAGACGGTACAGCGGTATCGGTTACGTCAAGAAGTGTCATGCCGAGACGATAATCCAGTGCTGACCATGCCTGCACTGTGCAACGTCACGCAGCGTCATAAGCCTGCGCTAGGCATCCCGCATGGCCTCGGCGGTCAACTCGACAGAGCGAATACGGTCCTCAATCAGCGGCGACTGGTGCGCCAAGATCAACTCGTCCGCCTGTACGGACTCGGCGAAGTTCTGCAGGAATGCAGCGACCTCATCAGGGGTGCCGACCGCAGAATACCGCATCATGTTCGCGATCTGGCGCCCCTGCGGAGTGGTCAGAAAAACATCGATCTCGTCGTCGCTGTATTGGGGTGCGGGCTCGCTGACGCCTCCGAGGTCCACAGCTACTGGGCCACGCGAGATCATGCCGCGCACGCGGGCGCGACGAGTCGCATCGAACTGGGTCACCGCATCCGCCCGATCATTTGCTGCGATCACATTTGCGCCGACGATGACGTACGGCGCGGCTAGCTGTTCGGAAGGGTGAAAATCACGTCGATAGGTCTCAACGGCCTCGAACAGCGCATCCGGTGCGAAGTGCGACGCGAAGGCGTAGGGCAGACCGAGTGCGGCAGCCAGGGTCGCGCCAAACAGCGACGAGCCAAGGATATAGAGCGGAACCTCCGCCTCGGCACGCGGCACCGCTTGCACACCAGGAATCACGGACTTCCCCCGCAGGTAGCCCTGAAGTTCGAGAACGTCCTGCGGGAACGAGTCCGCGGATGACGGCGTGCGGCGCATCGCTCGCATGGTGTTCTGGTCACTGCCCGGTGCACGGCCCAGCCCCAGATCGATGCGATTCGGATACATCGACTCCAGAGTGCCGAACTGCTCCGCAATGGTCAACGGCGCGTGGTTCGGCAGCATGACGCCACCCGCGCCCAACCGGATAGTCGAGGTCTGCGCGGCGACATGACCGATAAGAACGCTCGTCGCGGACGACGCAATCGTCGGCATGTTGTGGTGCTCCGCGTACCACACACGTAGATAGCCATTCTTCTCCGCAGCTTGAGCCAGCAGGATGCTCGCTTCAAAGCTCTCCTTCGCGGTCTGCCCAGCAGCAATCGGGGCAAGGTCGAGGATGGAAAGCGAGATGGACATACGGTGTGCCTTCTTCATGGGGTGAATCATTCGTGGTGGTGTACCACCACAGCAAGTCAACAGCACAGAGTGACAGATCGTTCCCGTCGACCATATCTTGGGAACCTTGCCGCCGGGAAAGCCGCACGACAGACTGGAAACATCGAACGCCCGCTGATCGGATACGAAAAGAGCACCACATGGCTGAGCCAACTGAGGGTCGCGTCGCGGTCTACATCGACTTCGACAACATCGTCATCTCGCGCTACGACCAAAAACACAAGCGCAAGCGCGGGCGTCAAGACAACCTGCGCGACATCACGGCAGAGTCACTTCGCGCGGACCCAGAACTGGCCGCAAGGCTCGTGACGGCGCAAGTCGAGCTCGGAGCGATCCTCGACTTCGCGTCCTCTTTCGGATCGATTACGGTCAGCCGCGCGTACGCGGACTGGTCAATCGAGGTCAACTCCGGCTACAAAGACCAGCTCATGGAACGCGCCGTCGAACTGGTTCAGTTGTTTCCCGCCGTGAAGCCAGCAAAAAACGGTGCGGACATCCGCCTCGCTGTCGACGTGGTCGAAGATCTGTTCCGGCTTCCCGACATCACACACGTGGTCATCGTCGCGGGCGACTCCGACTACATTGCGCTCGCCCAGCGGTGCAAACGGCTTGGACGCTACGTCGTGGGAATTGGCGTTGCGGGCTCGACCAGCAAATTTCTGGCCTCTGCCTGCGACGAGTTCGCCGACTACGACGCCCTCCCAGGGATCACCGACGTCGGCGACAGCGAACTCGATGACGTGGATCTCGAGGCAGAGCCCGAGAGTCCGGACGAGGGAGTCAGCGAGAGTGCTGATGCGTCCGAGTCTGCGCATGAGCCTGGTGCGCCGAAGCGCAGCAGGACCCCCGGCCGCAGGGCCTCATCGGCCACGTTGAGCTCTCCTGCCGACTCGCTAGTGAAGCCGGCCGCAGCGAAGGCCGCAACGGACCTTCTGCGCCGCGCCCTCCGGTTGGGGCAGGCTAAGGCCGACGTCGACTGGATCTCGAGCTCCGCAGTGAAGAACCAGATGTTGCGCATGGATCCTTCGTTCCAAGAATCCGCTCTCGGCTACAAAACCTTCACCGATTTTCTGAAATCCCGCCACAACATCGTCGAACTTAAGGAGGAAGGGCAATTGCGGATGATCCGCCTGCGGGACGTGCACAAGATGGCCGAATAACCAGCCGCGCGCATCGAGTAGTGGGTTCAATTTCCACACGCGACGCCGGGAAAGTAGTCTCACATCCATGCCCTCGGAACCTTCGCGCACTCTAGCGGCTGCGCCATTGCCCGGTCTGTTCAGCCGGGGCTACCTCTGGGTCACCATCGGCTCCTGCGCGCTCGTCTTTCTCGCGGCCTTCGAATCCCTCGCCGTCACCACGGTGATGCCCATCGTCAGCGCTGACCTTAGCGGCGCCAATCTCTACGCGCTCGCCTTCGCAGGCCCACTCGCGACGGGCGTGATAGGGATGGTCGTCGCCGGGAATTGGTGTGATCGCGTCGGTCCAGTCATGCCGCTGTACACCTCCGCAGTGCTCTTCGCACTGGGTCTCATCGTCGCCGGAGTGGCAAGCACCATGCCGATGCTCGTAAGCGGCCGCCTTCTGCAAGGCCTCGGCGGAGGCGGTACGACGGTGGCACTCTACGTCGTGGTGGCACGCGTGTACCCGGCGAGGTTACATCCGTCGATCTTTGCTGGATTTGCCGCAGCGTGGGTCATTCCCTCACTGATCGGACCTCTCGCCGCGGGCGTCGTTGCGGAGACGTGGAGTTGGCACTGGGTATTTCTCGGGGTTGTCGGGCTCGTCGCTATGGCCACGGGAATGATCGTGCCCGCGCTGCGCGGACTGGAGCGCGGGCCAGGAGACACTCCTGTAGCACCGTGGGCGGGGGGCCGCATTGTCTGGTCCATCATTGCTGCCGGCTGCGTGCTCGCACTCGGCCTGCTCGGAGACATCCCGCACGTTGGTGGTCTGCTCGCTGTGATAGCCGCCGTCATCGCCATCATCGCCGTGCGCCCACTCTTGCCTCGAGCAACTCTGCTCTCCAGACGCGGACTGCCCAGCGTGATCTTGCTTCGCGGACTCGCCGCGGCCGCATACTTCGGTGCGGAGGTATATCTGCCCTACCTACTTATTGATCACTACGAGTTTTCGGCCAAGCTGGCCGGGCTCGCACTCACTCTCGGTGCCATCGCCTGGGCCGGATCGTCCTGGCTTCAGGGGCGAATGACCGTGTCACTGAGCAATGCAACGTGCACCGTCGCGGGATGTGCTCTCGTGATCGTGGCGATCGCCATCGCTTACGTGACGGCGCAGTTTAGCCTGCCGCCTCTGATCGCTATTGTGGGCTGGGCGGTCGCCGGCGGTGGGATGGGGCTCATGTACCCGAGAATGAGCACCATGACCCTCTCCTTCTCCGTTCCCGGCAATCAGGGCTTCAACAGCTCAGCGTTGACGATCGCAGACTCACTTGGCGGTGCGCTCGCCCTTGCCGTCACCGGCCTTGTTTTCGCGACCGCATCCTTTGCTGGCGTGTTCGCCTTCACCGCGGTGATCGCCGTGGTCGCCCTGGTTATAGCGCCGCGCGTCACTACACGCGACTGACCACTTCTATTGCTGCGCGCGCTCCAGAACGAGTTCACGCACTCGAGCCGCGTCAGCCTGCCCCTTCATGGCTTTCATGACGGCACCGATCACCGCACCAGCGGCCTGCACCTTGCCGTCGCGGATCTTCGCGAGAACGTCGGGCTGGGCGGCGAGGGCTTCGTCGATTGCCGCAATGAGGGCACCGTCATCCGAGACGACCTTCAAGCCACGCGACTCGACGACCTCTGATGGAGTACCTTCGCCGGCGATCACACCTTCGAGCACTTGGCGCGCGAGCCGGTCGGTGAGCTCACCGGAGTCTACAAGAGCCACGAGCGCGGCGACATGCCCTGGTGAGACGAGCGTTGACGCGTCAACCTCAGCGAGGTTCGCGAGTCTGGCAATTTCGCCGGTCCACCACTTGCGGGCGGACTGCGCCGAGGCACCCGCAGCTACGGTCTGTTCAATCTCGGTCACGAGGCCCGAGTTCTGAACATCCTGAAACTCCAGGTCGGTAAAGCCCCAGGCATCTTTCAGGCGACGACGACGGATGGCCGGAGCCTCGGGCAGTGCCGCGCGCAACTCCTCGATCAACTCGAGCGAGGGCTCGACCGGCAGCAGATCGGGCTCAGGGAAGTAGCGGTAGTCGTCAGCATCGCTCTTCGGACGGCCTGCCGAGGTGACCCCGGTGTGTTCGTGCCAGTGACGAGTCTCCTGCGTGATCGTGCCGCCCTTGGCGAGAATCGCTGCCTGTCGTTGGATTTCGTAGCGG
>JBDTAD010000331.1:0-1703 GCA_039924815.1 Lacisediminihabitans sp. | reverse complement strand
GTGGGAAGCGTGCCGCAGTGGATACCGCCGCTCCAGGGTCGTGTCGTTTGGATAGCGCTCCCCGAATGTGTTGATATTCCGGCGCACCGTCTGGACTGCTGCAGCGATCGCGTCTTCCAGATCGAGGGGGATGTTCTGCTGTGCAGAGGAGGTGGAGCTCATAAGTAGTGCTGTCTTTCTTCGTGGTGATGTGCGCGGTCAGTTATGCGACTGCAACGTCTTGCGTGTGTAGTGCTGGGCGAAGCGTGTAGCGGGAATTCGCCCACACCAGATAGAGCGCGGGTGCAGCGGTGATGCCGATCGCAATAGCGGGAAGCGAAGTGAACAACACGACCTGCGCGACAAGGACCACCAGCGAGACCACCGTGAGATACCAGCGCCGCGCGAGGAAATAGGCACTCACCCTCACCACCGTGAGCACTCGGGCGTGAGGCTCCTCCGCAACGGCAACGAGCCCCACCACACCCACGGACACGCTAATGACGGCCAGCACAGCGAAGACCGGAATGACCACGACCGCCCACGGGCTTGCGGAGAAGAAGCGCACATCCACCAGAATCACGGTGACGGCGAGCGAGACCAGCCCACCAAGCACGAGCGACCGACGCCATACCTCACGCCACCCGCGCAGAAACAAGCGGATCACGCTTGTCTCGCCTGCGGCGTTGCCACGGAAGACCGTGTACGCGGCGGCCAAGGTTGGGGCACACAGCGCAACGGCCACAGCGATGAGAGGCCATGAATGTGCCGGGTCAGTGGCGACCAGAAGTACTACCAGCGGTAGGCACCCCACGAGCAGCAAGGCGTTCGTCATGAGGCCGAGGTAGACCACGCCAAAGATCGTGGAATAGACGCCGTGCGGTACCACGCGTACGGCGCTCATCCTTTCAACCCGCTCGTAGCGAGTCCTTCAACGAAGAATCGTTGTCCGAAAAGGAAGATCAGAGCGATGGGGATCACCGAGATACTGAGGCCGGCGAAGAGCAGCGCATAGTTCGTGTCGTAGAGACTGCTCACAAAGCTCTTAAGACCAAGCTGGATCGTCCATAATTCTGGACTGCGCAGATAGATGAGTGGACCCAGGTAGTCGTTCCACGTTGTCACGAAGGTCAGGAGCGCGAGGCTCGCCAGGGCAGGGATCGACAGGGGCAGCATGATGCGCCACCAAATCGAGTACTCACTGAGTCCATCGATGCGGGCCGCCTCAGACAACTCCTCGGGAATCGTCTCGTAGAACTGCTTCATGAGAAACACGCCAAATGCGCCGAACGCCTGCAACAGGATGATCGACCAGAGCGTGTTCGAGACTTTGAGGTTGGTCAGCAGAATGAACTGCGGGATCATGTACGACGCCCACGGGACGGCGATCGTGCCGACATAGACCAGGAACAGCGCATCCCGCCCGCGAAAACGCATCCGTGCAAAACCGTAGGCGGCAAAGGACCCCGTGAGCAGCTGCAGGAAGGTCACGACGACGGCGAGGAAGAGCGTGTTGCGGATCCAGGTGACCAGGTCCGCCTTGGCCCAGATGTCGACGTAGTTGCTCCACACGAAGGTGTCTGGAATCCACACGACCGGTACCGAAAAGACTTCGTTCGGTGACTTGAGAGAGCTCATCACCATCCAGAAGAATGGCACTAGCAGTGCCACGGCACCGACGATGAGCACGACGTACCCCATGACCCTCGCAAACCGTGTCAGTG
>JBDTAD010000330.1:0-3142 GCA_039924815.1 Lacisediminihabitans sp. | reverse complement strand
CCAGGAACTGCCACACACCGTGGCGATCCTGAATTACCCGGCCGGCGTATAAAGAGTCATCAGTCAGTCTGCGCGCGGTTTCCAGGTGAAACGGCCCGAGGGGCCCCTCGGCTTCGGCCATCCACACCCCGCCACTGCCGCTTACGCTTTGCCGCCACTGCGCAAGCTCAGGGCGCAGGCAGCTGAACAGGAGCAGCCATCGTCCGTCGATCTCAACCACCTGCGGCACCTCGAGTTGACCGAAGCCATGGCCGGCGCTTGTGACGGGGGGATGGACCTCCCACCGCTGCAGGTCTGGGGAGGTGGCGTATCCGAGGATTCCAGTCTCGGTGTCCTCGCCTGAGGGCGCGCGCGCCGTGAGCAGCATGTGCCATTGTCCGCCTGCCTGGAAGACCCACGGATCACGAAACGACTCCTCCGGCCCGTCAGCTCCTGTGGCATACCAGCGCGGATCAGCGGCAACGACGACATCCGGCGACTTCTCCCACCACATCAGATCGGTGGAGGTGGCCACCATCACCCGCTGGGTGGCCGGCACCGGATCATCGTTGCATCCGGTGAAGAATAAATGCCACCGCCCATCGTCGGCCTGTACGACACTGCCGGTCCAGGTCGCCACATCATCAATGCTCGGCATGTCCGAGCGCACCAGAGCGTCTGCTACCCGCCTCCAGATAACAAGATCCGTTGAAACCGCGTGGCCGATCGACGCGCGACGGTGACGGCGTGACTCCTCACCCAGGGAGCGCGAGGCGAACAAGAAAAACAGGTGGTACTCGCTGCCAGTATCGGCCAGCCAGAAATCCCACGTCCAAGAATCAGGCAACTCAAGCATCACGCACTAGACGTTCGGGGGCGCGACCGAACCGCGCTCGATCAGGGGACACGCCAGCTTTACGTGCGGTGGACGGTCAGGATGAGGTCGTTCGGCGATCATCGCGACCAGCTGCTCGATCGCCCACCGACCCATCTCGTAGTGCGGCAGGCTGACCGTTGTCAGCCCCGGCAGTAACTGTGCGGCGATCACTTCCAAATTGTCCACGCCAACAACGGACAGGTCTTCTGGTATGCGAAGGCCACGTTGCGCCGACACCTGATACACGCCCAACGCCATCGCGTCGTTGAAGGCGAACACGGCCGTCAGGTCCGGAACCCGCTCCAGAGCCTCCACGAAACTCACCCGGCCGGCGTGCGCGTTAGCGGGATCATCCGCACGCACTTCACACGGCTGCAGGCCGTGCTCGAGCATCGCAGCGCGATATCCGGCAAGCCGACCCGCCACCCCGGGGCCCGCCGACTTAATCGTTAGATGCACAATGCGCCGGTGCCCCGCGTCGATGAGCAGCTTCGTCGCTGTCCGGCCGATTTGCTGTTCATCAGGCACCACCCACGGTGCACGGCCCTCCGGGTTTTCTGCATCAACGATGACCGTCGGGATTTCGTACAATCGCGGCGGCAAGTCCACAAGCAGATGCGACATACGCGCGTAGACAATCCCATCGACCTGCTGGGCGATCAGCGACGCGATCTGCTGATCCTCCACCGCTTGGTCACGATTGGAGTTCACAAGCATCAGCAACAGGCCGCGCTTCGCCGCCGCATCCTGGGCTCCGAGCACGATCCGGCCCGCGAACGGTGTCGTCGCGATTTCATCGCTGACCAACCCGATCACGCTCGTGCGTTGCAGCCGCAATGCGCTGGCTATCCGATTCGGCGCATACCCCAAATCCCTAGCCACCTGCTGAACGTGCTCGCGAGTCCTCAGGCTGAGATTACCCTGATCACTCAACGCATGCGACACTGTGGTCGCCGAAACACCAGCCGCCTTCGCAACATCAGTGATCCCCACTCGCTTCGCCATCTCGCTCGCCCCCCACGACTGGAACGGTAAACATCGGCAACGCCGGGCGGATGGCGCCCGCGTGTCCACTTTCGCAGAACACTATCACCAAATCGTTTTTCTATTGTGGCGCGTTCGCTGGCGCAACAGACTCTAGGAGTAGCATCCGCCTGCCACGACAAACGCTCACCCGGGCTCGATTGACAGCACGTCACCGGCGGCTCGCAGGCACGATTCAGACAGAGCAGCCCAAAGCGGGCCTGTCACGGGCATACCAAATCACCCAGCACCACCACCCGCAAGCGGGACGATCAGCGACACAGTTAGAGAGCAAAAGCGACCGTCGCGCCGCTGAGCTCAAGGTCTGTCGCAGGGGAACCTCGAGCGGATCACGTCCGCCGATGAGTCACCACGGTACGCGTGTGCCGTCCCATGACCACAGCGCTCCGGTTGGTGCGTCGTCGGGGAGGAGCGCGAGGCGCACGACGCCGGTCGCTGCTTCTGCCGGGTCGCCGCCAACGGTCATCCCGGGAATGAGATTGGTGGTTCTCAGCCCTGGTGCGAGGGCGTTGACTTTGAAGCTATCTCCGAGCGCTTGCGCAGTCAGCAGAGTGACGGCGTTGACTGCGGTCTTAGAGGTGCGGTAAGCGAGACCTCCGCCTTGCACGCGTTCCCAGTCGAACTGCGGGTTCGGGCTGCTATTCCACGTCAACGAGCCGGTGCCGCTAGAGATGTTGACGATGCGGGGATGCGCTGATCGCTGCAACGCAGGCAGGAACGCTTGCGTCACGCTGATCAGCCCGAACACGTTCGTCTCGTAGGCGAGGCGAAATTGGTCAGGCGTTGTGGCGCTGATGTCTTCTCCACCCGGGTTGATTCCCGCGTTGTTGATGAGGATGTCGAGATCATCAATCTGGAGCGCGGCTGCTGCAACCGAGTTGGGGTCGGTGACGTCCAGCTGCACTACGCGAGCACCTTTCGGTAGCGTCGCGGCAGCGGCCTTACCCTTCTGGAAGTCTCTTGCCGCGATCCAGACAGCAACGCCCCGGTCGAGAAGTTGCCGCGCGGTGGCGAGTCCGATGCCGCTGTTCGCACCGGTGATCAGCGCGGTGAGGTGCGTTCCGGGTAGGCGGTCGTGCTCGGGTAGATGTTCCATGTGGATTCTCTTCGCTTTCTCCAACTCCAACGATGCAGTTGGTACTTTACTCCCTCCGGTGCCAGTTCTCCAACTGCAGCGTTGGTAACATTGGCTGTGGTTTGGGACACAGAGGGCACACGCCGCAAACTGCGCGATGCGGCGCT
>JBDTAD010000329.1:0-2825 GCA_039924815.1 Lacisediminihabitans sp. | reverse complement strand
CGACGGCACCAAAAACTATGTGCGCGGCGTACCCATCTGGGCGACGCTCATCTCGCTCGCCATCGACGGAGTTCCGGTGGTCGGCGTGGTGAGCGCACCAGCTCTGGGCAGGCGTTGGTGGGCTGCTTCGGGAAGTGGCGCTCACACGAGCGAGGTCAGTACGATTCAGAATCAGGCATCGGTACCCCGTCAGGAGCGCCGCATCCACGTCTCGCAGGTGTCCGCGCTGGCAGATGCTTCGGTGAGCTGCAGCGGAATCACTCGCTGGGAGGAGGCAGGAAAGCTCGACGCTTACCTCGCTCTGGCGCGTCAGGCGTGGCGCACGCGTGACTATGGCGACATGTGGCCATACATGATGGTGGCAGAGGGCCTGGTCGACATCTCGGGTGAACTTGACATGCAGCCGTGGGACATCGCGGCGCTCATCCCGATCGTGCAGGAGGCGGGAGGTCGCTTCACCTCGGTCACAGGGCAGCCTGGACCTTGGCACGGCTCTACCCTCGCGACAAACGGAAAGCTGCACGAAAGCACCTTGGCCGTGCTTGGCGACACTTCGACGATCGAGACGCCGCTCGGCTAGCTCCCTCGGCTGAACCCTTGAGCTAAACCCCGAGTGATACGCCCAGATTCTCGTTCACGCGCGCCCAGAGCGTCGCGAGTGATTCATCCGTCGAGACCGCGAGGGTGGGAAGCAGAACCTCGGCCTCGGTCGACAGATGTCTGCTAATGATGACCCTCAGCGCAATTGCAGCGCTGGCGGTGTCGAACTTCGCGCCAGAATCCGTCTGAGCCAGACGATCCACCGCACCCGCTATTCTGACGAGTTCGTCTTCGAGAGCGGACACGAGCACCCGTTGCTGGGGCCTGAGCGCGACGACCGGATAGAAAACCTTGGCCTCTCGCCTCAGGTGGGGAAGCACCTCTGCTCGCACCCATCCTGCCAACTCGTCTACGAGGTCCGAAAACTCAGCGTCTCCCGCAAGCCTGTCTAGGAGCGCAGTCGTTCGTGCCGCGAGCTCACGGAGAAACTCGCCGTGACATCGGGTGATCTCATCGAAGGCGACCGCATTTGCACCGGTCGCAGCCAGAACAGAGTTCTGCTGCGCCCACAGCTGCGATCTGGGCTGCTCAGCGGGACCAGTGGGGCTGACGGCCGCGGTGTGAAGTTTAGCCAACCTAGGACCGAGCAAAGTCACCATGACATGCGAGGCGTCGACCGCGGCGATCGAGTGTGGGAGCAGCCGATCAAGATGAATAATCGCACCGGCCGGCATGTCGACTCGTTCTCCATCGACGGTGAGAGTGACCCTGCCCTGAAGAGTTTGAATGAGCAGAGGGGAACTCTCGGCACGTTCAGCCAACACCTGACCCGCGTCCAGAGACAGTCTCAGGATGCGCACGCCTTTGGCCTTGAGAACCTGACGTCTGCGTGCGCGACCGGTGGTGACCGGTAGCGACGCGATCAGCGATTCAATCCCACGGGAAACAACTGTGATCCGCCGGTGGTCAAGGCTGCGAGGGCCCGGCTCCCAATCATCGGACACAAGCATCCTCTCCATCGACGGATCACATTTAACAGCATGTTACTCCTTTCTAATCATTTGGGATAGAGCGCGCGGGACACCGGTCAGTGCACCGCCCGGCGTGCGCGGGCGCTAGGATTTCTCCATGACCAGCCAGGCAAACACCTTCTCGAAAGAACTATCCAAGCCAGCCGCCGGGGGGCTCTTTCTGCTCCTCTGGGCCGTTGCCATCGTGGCCTGGAGCCTTTCCCACTTGGCCACCAACCCCGCCGTCGGCGCGTTCATCGTTGACGTCGGAATCGTCGCCGCATCCGTTGGATTCGCAGCACTCTTCCTCGGTACGGTCTCCGCTCTACGTTCAGCCGTTGTCCTCGCCGTCATCGCGATCGTGATCTTCCTGGTGGCGGATCTTCTTCACATCACCGGGATCGTCTACTTGCTGCGAATTCTTGGGCCGTTCCTCGCCCTGTTGACCCCAATCTTCAAGGTCGGCGACAGCATCCGCATCTTCAACTAGCTAGCTCCCCACTAGACGCGACATGCGCGCCGTGATGTTTCGCGAGTTCGGCGTGCCGGCTGAACTCGTCGAGGTTTCGCCTCCGGCGTGCCCGCCGACTTCTGTGGTCATCAGAGTCAGGGCAACCGGGCTGTGCCGCAGCGACTGGCATGGATGGATGGGGCACGACGGGACCATCGCGCTCCCCCACGTTCCCGGGCACGAGTTCGCTGGCACGGTGGCCACCGTCGGATCTGCGGTCACGAAGTGGAAGGTCGGCGATCGAGTCACCGCACCCTTTGTCTGCGCCTGCGGCGACTGCGAACAATGCGACTCGGGTAACCAGCAGGTCTGTGACCGACAAGAACAACCCGGATTCACCCACTGGGGGTCCTTCGCCGAATGTGTGGCTATCGTAGCCGCAGACACCAATCTCATCGCCCTTCCCGACTCCCTAGACTTCGTTTCCGCCGCGGCTCTGGGCTGCCGCTTTGCCACCGCATACCGAGCCGTGCGGTCGCAGGGGCGCCTACAGCCGGGCGAATGGGTTGCCGTGCACGGCTGCGGCGGGGTCGGCCTTTCGGCGATCATGATCGCTGTGGCCGCCGGGGCACGCGTGATCGGCATCGACGTCTCGCCCGAGGCACTGGCCCTCGCCGAGGCGCTGGGGGCGGTGGCGCTACCGAGCACGGGAGACGTCGCATCCGCCGTTCGCGAGCTGACTGGCGGCGGTGCCCAGCTCTCGCTCGACGCGTATGGCAGCAGGCAGACCTGCGACAACTCGATCCGAAGCCTGCGAAAGCGCG
>JBDTAD010000328.1:0-16630 GCA_039924815.1 Lacisediminihabitans sp. | reverse complement strand
CAGACGGAACCGCTCTGGTAGCCCCGGGCGACACTGCCTGGCTACATATTCCCGTCGGCCCGTTCTCGCTTAAGGCTCCCATTCGGGTGGTCTACGTGATCAATGAAAAGAAGCGACGTGGCTTCGCGTACGGCACTCTGGCCGGACATCCCGAGCGCGGTGAAGAGTCCTTCACCGTGGAGCTCGCCGAAGATGGCTCGGTATGGTTGGAGGTTCGAGCCTTCTCGCGGCCGTCCAGCTGGGTGTGGTGGGCCGTGTACCCGGCGCTTCGCTTCGCCCAGTTCGTGTACACCAGGCGCTACCTCAATGCGCTCTCGGGAGCCATTGACTAGTCATGCCCAGCGCTCTCCCCATTGCCGATCCGGCACCGCTGGACGGTGCCCTGCCCGAGTCAGCTGCGGTCGGCGCGCTGGAGCGAAACTTCGGGGCCTACCTGCACGTGCCGTTTTGTCGTGTGCGCTGCGGCTACTGCGACTTCAATACCTACACGGCAGATGAACTGCGGGGCGCAAAGCGGTCAGACTACGCGGGGGAGGCGATCCAGGAAGTAGCACTCGCCCGCGGAGTCCTCGCGGACGCTGGCGTACCCGAGCGGCCGGTATCCACGGTGTTCTTCGGTGGAGGAACGCCTACCATGCTGCCGGTGACAGACCTGGCTGCAATGCTCGCTTCCGTCATTGACTCGTGGGGACTCGCGCCCGGCGCCGAAGTGACGACCGAGGCAAACCCAGACTCTGTGGATGCCGAATATCTGCTCGAGCTAGCTGCAGCAGGGTTCACGAGGGTGTCCTTTGGGATGCAGTCCGCGGTGCCCCACGTGCTCGCGACCCTCGAGCGCACGCATGATCCAGAGCGCGTCCCGCTGGTCGTCGAGTGGGCGAGGCAGGCCGGGCTCCAGGTGAGCCTCGATCTCATTTACGGTACGCCGGGCGAGTCCCTTGACGATTGGCGACGCTCGCTCGATCAGGCGATCGCGCAGCATCCTGATCATCTCTCTGCCTACTCGCTCATAGTCGAGCAGGGAACAAAGCTGGCACGCCAGATTAGGCGCGGAGAAGTTGCGCAACCCGACGAAGATCTTCAGGCCGACATGTACGAGCTCGCGGATGCTGTGCTGGCTGACGCAGGCTTCGACTGGTACGAGGTGAGCAATTGGTCCAGGGGGGCCCAGTTCGCCTCTCGACACAATCTCGCCTATTGGCAGGGTCACGACTGGTGGGGTGTCGGGCCGGGCGCGCACAGCCACGTCGGTGGGGTGCGCTGGTGGAACGTGAAGCACCCGGCGGCTTACGCCGAGCGCATTGCCGCAGGCCATTCACCCGGTGCGGGTCGCGAGGTGCTCGATGCGGAAACCAGGCGCGTCGAGCGAGTTCTTCTCCAGAGCCGAATTCGTGAGGGATTGCCGGTGGCCGTGTTGACGGACAAGGGGCGCACCGCCGTCGCGGGGCTCATTGCCGACGAGCTAGTAGCCGGTGCCGCGGCGTTGGCTGGCAAGATCGAATTGACGCTTCGTGGAAGGCTTCTGGCTGACGCCGTTGTACGAAGGCTCCTCGCGGACTGACGAGTACGAATCGCAGGCGCTCTTAGCGAGCGAAGGTGATCACCAGCGGATAGACATAGGTTTCACCGCGGTTGGCCGCGAGCGCGGCGAGGATGCTGAATACGACGTTTGCCACGACGGCCGCCAGCAGGATGAGGACGCCCACCAGCACCAGCGTGAGTACCGCGCCAACCACATAGGCGATGATCAGCGTGAGCTGGAAGTTGAGCGCGCTGGCGGTGTGCTGTCGCACGAATGGCCCGCGGTCCTTAAACACGACATAACCGATCAGCGACGGCAGAACGTGGAAGAAGATTCCTCCGACGTGCACGAGGGTCGACCAGAGCTTTTCGTCCGAAACGCTGAGCGGAGTCGGGGTGTTGTACGGGTTGGCAGGAGGTGGCGTGGAATCCGTCATGACTCCATTAAAGCAAGAGGGCCGGGAAGCTGGTTCCCGACCCTCTCACAATCCCGTTGGGCTACTTGATCAGGCGCACCGAAACCGGGTAACGGTAGGACCCACCGCCGTTGACTTTGACGCCGCCGATGATCGAGAACACGAGGTTCAGGATGTACAGAATCCACGGAATAATAGTCAGGAAGATGATTCCAATACCGAACCACACGGTGATCATTCCCAGAATGAACGAGATGATGTCAATGGCGATCCACGTGATCTGCCAGTTCAGTGCTTCCTTGGACTCGACTCGCGTCCGCTCGCCACGGTCCTTGAACACCAGATAGATGATCAGGGACGGGAGAATCCACAGGATGCCGCCGAAGTGGGCGAGGGATGCCCAGAGTTTGTCATCAGCGGCGGTGAGTGGTGCTGCGGGCTGAGGTGCCGCTGGCTGCGGTGTTGGGTCAGTCATGTGCGTAGCCTTTCAGTGTCATGGGGCCTTCCCTGGGACCAGGAGAGGCTGTTCCCGCGTTTTGCCCCCTAACGGGGCAATTCGGAGCACATGCCTAAGGTAGTGCCCCTGCAACTGGGGCGCAATGATGACCGCACAATGCTCGCGGTAGGCATGCGTCGCGATACTATTAGCAGTCAGAGTGGTTGAGTGCCAGCCGACCAGACCTGCATGAGAGAAGGGTGCGAAATGGCGTCAGATCGCAGCCTTGAAGTCCTTCGGGTGATCGTTCAGGACTATGTGGCGTCCCGCGAACCCGTGGGGTCAAAGTCCATTGTCGAACGTCACTCCTTCGGCGTTTCTGCGGCCACGATCCGGAACGATATGGCGCTGCTCGAAGAAGAGGAACTGATCGCGGCTCCGCACACATCCTCTGGTCGCATCCCCACAGACAAGGGATATCGAGTCTTCGTTAACCAGCTCGCAGATCTACGACCGCTTACGCCAGCGCAGCGCCAGGCTATTGAGACATTCCTCGGGCAGTCCGCCGATCTCGATGAGGTGTTGGGACGCACAGTCCGCCTTCTCTCGCAGCTGACGCATCACGTTGCTCTCGTGCAGTACCCCTCGCTTACACGCTCACGCATCCGGCATGTTGAGCTGGTTCCGCTGGCACCGACACGGATCATGACCGTACTGATTACGGATTCCGGCAGAGTAGAGCAGCGTCTGGTTGACGTATCCCAGGAACTCGATGCTGAGTTCCTTGCTGACATGCGCGACAAACTGAACGTGACACTCGGCGGCCTTGGACTGGCTGACGCCGCTGAGACGCTGGCCGTGTTCGGAGAGCGGTTCGAACGGGCTCGACGCGACGTCGTGGAGCAGGTTGCTTCTGCCCTGCTCGAACAGGTTCTTGCCGGCCGAACTGAGAAGCTTTTGATGGCAGGCACCGCAAATCTCGTGCGCACCGAGGAAGATTTCACCGGCAGCATCTATCCTGTGCTGGAGGCCATTGAGGAGCAGGTCACTCTGTTGCGGCTGTTCGGCGAGATGGAGCCGGAGCAAAACGGTTTCTCCGTGAGAATCGGAAGCGAGAATGCCTCCTTTGGTTTGGGAGAAACTTCTGTGCTGACGACGGGGTACACCTCTACCGGGGATGGGCTTGCACGGCTGGGCGTGCTGGGACCAACCCGCATGGACTATTCGACCAACATCGCCGCGGTCCGGGCCGTAGCGCGGTATCTTTCACGGCTGCTGGGCGAGGACTGAGTCGCAGCGTCGCAGATCTCTGCGTCGCGACGCTCACGCGCTGCACCGAGCCGGCTCAGCCGGTTGCACACACACAATATTGAGGAATGACATTGGCAGACCACGACCACTATGAGGTCCTTGGCGTAGAGCGGGATGCGACGCCCGATCAAATCAAGAAGGCGTACCGCCGGCTCGCACGAGAACTGCATCCAGACGTAAATCCGGGTGCCGACGCATCCGAGAAATTCAAACTAGTGACGCACGCCTATGACGTGCTGTCCGACCCGAATCAGCGCCAGCAATACGACCTTGGACCGCAGGCGGGCTTCGGTGGCGGAGCAAACTTTGGTGGTTTCGGCGACATCTTCGAAACGTTCTTCGGCGGTGGCAATCGCAGGTCCGGGCCGCGGTCGCGCCGTGAGCGAGGGCAGGATGCGCTCATCCGGGTCGAGGTGGATCTCGACGACGTTATTTTCGGCACCAGGCGTGACGTCGAGGTAGATACAGCTGTGCTGTGCGAAACCTGCGGTGGATCATGCTGCGCCCCGGGCACTCAGCCCGTCACGTGTGACATCTGTCAGGGTACAGGCCAGATTCAGCGCACGGTGCGCAGCCTGCTCGGAAACGTTATGACCTCGAGTCCGTGTGGTACCTGCCGCGGTTACGGCACGGTCATCCCCAACCCCTGCCCCACCTGCCAAGGCCAGGGTCGGGTCCGCGCGCGCCGCAGCATCCCCGTCGACGTCCCCGCGGGCGTCGACACGGGCATTCGTCTGCAGATGCCGTCGCAGGGTGAGGTTGGGCCAGCCGGAGGACCGAACGGCGATCTCTACCTTGAGATCAAGGTGCGCCACCACGACGTATTCAGCCGCAATGGAGACGACCTTTTGGCAACGCTCGAAGTGCAGATGACGGACGCGATCCTTGGCACCAAAGCAACCCTCAAGACGCTCGACGGCGAAGTCACCGTCGATATCAAGCCCGGTACGCAGAGCGCCGAGGTGATCACGGTCAAGGATCGTGGCATCACTCGTTTGCGCGGCAATGGTCGGGGAGACCTGAAGATCGGTGTGCAGGTCACGACACCGATGAAGCTCAACGGCAAAGAGCAGGATCTGATCAAGCAGTTTGCCGCTACCCGCAAGCCAACGCCCCCAACGCTGACCCACTTCCAGCAGGGGCTGTTCCAGAAACTGCGTGACCGGTTCCTCAACATCTGATGGCGCACTTCTACCTGAGCGAAGAGCTCGTCACGGTGACGGTGGGTGAGCGAATCTCCGTCACCGGTGCCGAAGCCCGGCACGCCGTGAGCGTGAGCAGGCTCGCGGTTGGCGACCGGATCACGGTGGGAAACGGTGCGGGTATCGTCGTGTCTGGCACCGTGCACTTGGCTGAGCCGAGCGAGTTCATCGTTGGGGTTGAGAAGGTGACGACCACGCCGTTGCCTTCGCCGACGCTCTGGCTTGCCCAGGCGTTAGCCAAGGGTGACCGGGACGAATACGCCGTTCAGCAGGCGACGGAACTCGGTGTCGACGGTGTTATCCCGTGGGCGTCTCAGCGGTCGATTGTCAAGTGGGACGGCAACAAGGTTGCGAAAGGACGCCAGCGCTGGTCAGCCATCGTGCGCGAGGCGACGAAACAGTCTCTGAGACCGTGGATCCCCGAAGTGGGTGAGCTTGCATCCACCCCGGTCCTCTGCGCCCTCGCAAACGCCGCCGCGGTAGTGGTGCTCGACCCGAACGCCGAACAACCGCTGAGTTCGTATGAGCCGGATGGCCGCGATATTGTGCTGGTCGTCGGGCCGGAAGGTGGCATTGCGGAATCTGAACTGTCGCGTTTCGAGGCTGCAGGCGCATCCACCTGGAATCTCGGAGCGCGGGTCCTGCGCACTTCCACAGCGGGTCCGGCTGCGATTGCGGTATTGAACACCCGGCTCGGCCGCTGGTAACAGCGTTCGTTCTTCCCTGACACCGAGTGGCTTCGATAGTCGACCGCTGGGTCGCGTCTCGTAGACTAGACGGCATGTCGCTTGAGAGCCCGTCCATCTTCACGCGGATTATCGCGCGCGAGATTCCTGCGGATATTGTCTTTGAAAACGAGCGGATCATTGCGTTCCGCGACATCGCTCCGAAGGCGCCGGTGCACCTGTTGGTTGTGCCCAAAACGGAGCAATATGCGAACGTCGCGGAACTGGCAGCGGGTGAACCGGCCCTGTTGGCAGAGGTGATCGCGACGGCACAACAACTCGCCGTGGAACATTCCGGCGGTGAATACCGTTTGGTCTTCAATACCGGTGAAAGTGCCGGGCAGACCGTCTTTCATGTTCACGCCCACGTTCTTGGTGGAAACCTTGCGGAAGGAACACTTGCCGACTAGCGACAGAGCTCAACGAGGTGCCGCGGGCGCCACTCCACCGGATAGGGCGCAGGTGCGGGTCGACGGCATAGCGATGGTGCGCTTGCTCGGTACGCAGGATCGCCTGTTGAAGGCGATCGAGCGGCAATTTCCCCGCGTGCGGCTTGCCGTCAGAGGTAACGAGATCACGCTCGAGGGTGAGA
Organism: Lacisediminihabitans sp.; assembly: GCA_039924815.1. GTDB lineage: Bacteria > Actinomycetota > Actinomycetes > Actinomycetales > Microbacteriaceae > Parafrigoribacterium_A. The sequence continues at coordinate 10,427 of JBDTAD010000328.1, read as the reverse complement.
CCTCAGAGCTGCACGGTGCCATCCGGCTAGTTGAGGAGTTGGTGGCGATGATTCGAGGAGACAACGGCATGGGCGAAGTCGACGAGCGTAGCGTGACGGAATCGGCAAAGATTCTGCGGGACGATCCGCGGGTGAGCCCCGCCGAGTTGCTGAGCCAGGCGATCCTGACCAGCCGCGGTAGGAGCATTCGTCCGAAGACCCTTGGGCAGAAGAACTACGTCGATGCGATCGATGAGAACACAATCGTCTTCGGCATTGGCCCTGCGGGTACGGGCAAGACCTATCTTGCGATGGCCAAGGCGGTGCAGGCGCTCCAGCGTAAAGAAGTCAGCCGCATCATTCTCACTCGTCCGGCAGTGGAAGCGGGCGAGCGGCTGGGATACCTTCCCGGTACGCTCACCGACAAGATTGACCCCTACCTGCGCCCGCTGTTCGATGCGCTCAGCGAGATGATGGACCCCGAGGTTGTGCCCAAGCTGCTCGCAACGGGAACGATTGAGGTCGCGCCACTTGCCTACATGCGCGGGCGCACGCTCAACGACGCATTCATTGTCCTTGATGAAGCGCAAAACACATCCCCGGAACAGATGAAGATGTTCCTCACCAGACTCGGGTTTGGATCAAAGATGGTGGTGACCGGCGACATCACGCAGGTCGACCTGCCCGCCGGTGCCAGCGGTCTGCAGCTCGTAACCAACGTGCTCGCCGATGTCGACGACATCCACTTCACTAGGCTCACCAGCGACGACGTTGTCAGGCACAACCTTGTTGGTCAGATCGTGGATGCTTACACCAAGTACGATGCGGAGCGTCAGGCACTGCGTTTCGAACGCGAGCAGCGCCGCACCCAGGAGGAACCGAAGGCATGAGCGTCGAAATCAACAATGAGTCCGTGTTGCCGGTCGACGAGGCGGCACTGCAGCGTCTGTCCATCTTCGCGCTCGACCAGCTTCGTGTGCACCCGGACGCCGAACTCGCGATCGTGCTTGTCGATGAGGCCGCGATGGAGCAGCTTCACGTGCAGTGGATGGATGAGCCGGGTCCTACCGACGTGCTGAGTTTTCCCATGGATGAACTTCGGCCCGGCACAGAGGATGCCCTGAGTCCGGCAGGCCTCCTCGGCGATATCGTGTTGTGCCCGCAAGTTGCGATCGCTCAGGCAGAAGAGGCCGGACACTCCACCCTCGATGAGCTCCTCCTCCTCACGACTCACGGCATCCTGCATCTTCTCGGCTTCGATCATGCGGAGCCCGAGGACGAGAAAGAAATGTTCGGGTTGCAGCGCGAAATCCTGACGAGCTTCGCCGCCGCCGAGCGACGATCAAAGTAGCGACACGTGATACCGATCTTCGTCAGCGCTGCCGTGCTGCTGGTGGCGTTCGGCGGTTTCCTTGCCGCAGCGGATGCTGCGCTGAGCGTACTCTCGCGGGCGGACCTGCAGGAGATCGCCGCGCACTCCCGGGCGAAGGCGTCGCTCGTCGCGATTGCAGCGGACGTTGGAACGCACGTCAACGCCGTGAACTTTATGAGGGTCGTCGCCGAGACAACAGCAGCGGTGCTTATTACGCTGACTTTCGCCTCGGTCTTCACGGAGTGGTGGTGGACGCTGCTGGCCTCCGCCGCGATCATGACCCTCACCTCGTTCGTGCTCGTGGGCTCCAGCCCGCGCAGCGTTGGCCGAGTGAACGCCAGGGCGATCATGCGCTGGGGTGCCTGGATCATCCACGCCGTTCGCGTCTTTCTCGGCCCGATCGCCGCAGCCCTGGTCACGGTGGGCAACAGGGTGACTCCTGGGCGCCCCAAAAGCGCGAGCTTTTCCTCGGAGCAGCAGCTGCTCAGTATGGTCGATGAGGCGACGGAGCTGGATGTGCTCGAGGAAGACGACCGCGAGCTCATCCACTCGATTTTCGAGTTCAACGACACCGTCGTGCGCGAAGTGATGATCCCCCGCACGGACATGATCACCATCGAAGGCCCGGACAGTGTCGGCGCGGCCATGGGACTGTTCCTCAGCCGCGGGGTCTCTCGGATGCCCGTGATCGGTGACGATGTCGACGAAGTCCTGGGAGTGCTCTACCTGCGCGACGTTGCGCGGTTGAGCTACGAGCAGCCGTCCGGTTATGAGGCGCTGACGGTGGCCGATCTGGCCCGGCCCGCGCTTTTTGTTCCGGAGTCGAAGAAAGTGGACAGCCTGCTCGGCCAGATGCAGCTCGAGTCCAACCATCTCGCCATGGTTGTTGACGAATACGGAGGTATCGCTGGGCTCGTCACGATGGAAGATCTCATTGAGGAGCTGGTCGGCGATATCTCAGACGAGTATGACCACGAGGTTGTCGAGTTCGAGGAACTGGACGACGGGCGCTACCGCGTGAGTGCTCGGCTCCCTGTGGACGAACTTGGCGAAATCTTTGGGATCGAACTGGACGATGATGATGTCGACTCTGTCGGCGGGCTTCTGACGAAACTACTGGGGCGGCTGCCGCATCCGGGAGCTTCCGCCCATCACTCCGGTCTTGTTCTTACGGCGGAGCGTACCGAAGGACGCCGCAAGCGTCTCAGCACGCTGATCGTGGGGCGCGACCAGGCCCTCAGCGACGCCCAAGAAGCATTTGGTCGGCCCGAAATCCACCAGCACAGCGACCAACACCACGGTGCCCAGCAGTCTCGGGACCAACGCGAGAGAAAAGACCAATGACGATGGAGCAACCAACAGCACCCGAATACCGCGCGGGATTCGTGTCGTTCGTCGGGCGACCCAATGTGGGCAAGTCCACCCTGACCAACGCCCTCGTGGGGGAGAAAGTAGCCATCACGAGCAGCAAGCCGCAGACCACGCGGCGTGCCATCCGGGGCATCGTGCATCAAAAGAACGGCCAGCTGATTTTGGTGGACACGCCGGGCATGCACAGACCGCGCACCCTCCTCGGCGAGCGGCTCAACAGCATTGTTCAGGACACCCTTGGGGATGTTGACGTTGTTGGCTTCTGCATGCCAGCGAACGAAAAGATTGGTCCTGGCGACCGCTACATCAATGAACAGTTGGATTCCTTCCCAAGAGCGAAGAAGGTTGCCATCGTCACAAAGATCGATGCTGCCTCACGCCCGGTTACCGCGGCACAGCTACTCGCGGTGTCAGAGCTGCGGGACTGGGAGACGATCATCCCGGTGTCGGCGACGAGCCGCATCCAACTCGATGTGCTGTCAAACGAGCTGATTCGCTTGCTGCCCGTGTCTGATCCGTTGTATCCGGCAGATGCTGTGACCGAGGAGGGGCTCGCGGATCGCATCAGCGAACTCATTCGCGAAGCCGTGCTCGAGGGTGTGCAAGACGAGTTGCCGCATTCCATCGCTGTCACGGTGGATGACATCGTCGAACGCGATGACAAAGACCTCGTGGAGATCTACGCAAACCTGTTCGTCGAGCGAGACAGCCAAAAGGGCATCATCATCGGTCACCAGGGTCAGAGGCTGGCGGAGGTTGGCGCGCGTGCGCGAGCCCAAATAGAACCTCTCGTGGGCAAGCAGGTCTTTCTGTCTCTGCGAGTCAAGGTCGCCAAAGACTGGCAACGTGATCCGAAACAACTCGGTCGTCTCGGCTTCTAATTCGCGCGCCACTATGCCAGCTCGCTGAGAACGTCGCCGCCTACATCCGCAGGATGATCTTCTCGTCTGACACAGTGACTTCCCGCGCGGAACAGCGATAAACCTCTAGCGTGGTACGCATGTTGTTTCGCTCCATGACGCCGCGCCAGTTGGTGTTCGACGTCGCGCTAGCAACAGCCTGCTTCGCGCTGCGCACGGTGAGCGGAGTTGACAACGTATTTATGCTCATCGTCGTTATCGCGATGGCAATCGCTTTGGGACTGCGCAGAGCGAACCCGGGACTTGCCCTCGCCATGGCGTGGGCGGGAGCTCTGCTCCAGGTGGGCGCACGACAGACCCCCGATCCATCCAACATCGCGATCCTGGCTGTGCTGTTCACGACAGCTGCCTATGGTATCCCGGTGGTCAGATGGCTCGGCCTTGCCTCGAGCGGTGTCGGCGCGCTCATCATTGCTTTCTATTTGACGATCCCCGATGCGCTGTCAGCGTTGGTCTGTGCCGCCCAATCCGGAAAGAAGTGCACCCCTGGTGCGCCATCGTCGGACTGGCTTCTCATTCTGGTGATTGTTTTCCTGTCCGCTCTGGCAGTCTTGGGCCTCAGCTGGACGCTTGGCCTGCTGGCCAAAACCAGGCGCAAGGCTCGCGAAAGCAGTCAAGCGAGGGCCATCGCCGAGAGGGAGCGAATCGATGCTCAGCGGGATGTCGTGGTCGAGCAGGAGCGCAACCGCATCGCTCGTGACATGCACGATGTCGTCGCACATTCGCTTGCAGTGGTCATTGCTCAGGCCGATGGAGCTCGATACGCGAGAGCGCACGACCCAGAGGCGGTGGACGCGGCGCTCACCACCATCGCGAGCACGGCACGGGCGGCCCTTGGCGATGTGCGCATTTTGCTTGGCCAGTTGCGGCACAGCCAGGACGAGGCTCCGCAGCCGACGCTTGCCGACCTGGAGGGTCTCTTTGCGCAAATGCGCTCATCCGGCCTCCGTGTCGTTGTGATGCGAGAGGGCGATGCGATGCCTCTCGTGGCGGGCGAAGAACTCGCGATCTATCGCATTGTGCAGGAAGCACTGACGAACGCGCTCAGGCACGGCGCTGCGGCGGGAGAGGTAGTGGTGAAGTTCGAGTGGCTGACGGATGCTGTTTCGTTGAGAGTTTCTAACCAACGGGCCACGTCACGCGTCGAGCCCGAGTCAGCAGGAACACCACTCGTTGAGGCTGCTGCTGCCTCTGTCGGCCACGGCGTGGCAGGAATGCGCGAGCGCGCGGTGCTCTGGGGCGGATCATTCTCCGCCGGAGCGACGGGCAATAACGGATATCTGGTGTCAGTCACGCTGCCGCTGCGAGCGACTACGGAAACGGACTCATGAAAGGACCAAAAATCAGGGTTGCACTGGTCGACGATCAGGCACTGTTTCGCACCGGCGTCAGGATGCTCGTGAGTTCGCAGTCCGATCTCGAATTTGTGGGAGAGGCTGGCGACGGCAGCGAAGCCGTAGCGATGGCCGCCGCGACACGGCCGGACGTCATCCTTATGGACATCCGGATGCCTGTGATGGATGGCATCGCGGCAACAATCGCTATTCTCGCTGCGGCAGAGCAACGCGGGGACGCTCTTCCTCGCGTCATTGTTCTCACTACCTTCGACCTGGACGAGGCGGCGACCCGGGCGATCAGGGGAGGGGCGAGCGGCTTTCTCTTGAAAGATGCTGATCCGGAGTTTTTGTTGGCTTCCATTCGCACGGTGCACGCGGGCAATGCGGTTATCGCGGCTTCCGCGACACGCGAGCTCTTCGAGCACTTCGATGGAACGCGAGCGAAGCCGACACAGCCAGCCTCCTTTGCGACGCTCACCGTGCGCGAGCGCGAGATATTTATGTTGGCCGCACGCGGGCTCAGCAACGCGGAGATCGCCGCGGGCGAATACCTGAGTGAGGCGACGGTGAAGACTCACATCAGCCGCATCCTGGGCAAGCTCATCTTGCGCGACCGTGTGCAGCTCGTGGTCTTCGCGTTCGAGCACGGCCTGAACGAGTAGCCTCGGGAATCATCCTCTGGATGTAGTCCCACGATACGAGAGGCTGATGAAGCTGATGTCGCTCCCGCCTAGCGTAGAAGCATGGCATTCAACCACAGCGAAGCGGGCCTCGTCGCCCGGGTATCCCACCTCGGCAAGTCCTATGGATCGGGCTCTAACCTCGTCACGGCGCTGGATGACGTATCGATAGGACTTGAGTCCAGCCGGTTTACAGCCATCATGGGTCCGAGCGGTTCGGGCAAGTCAACGCTCATGCACATCATGGCGGGCCTCGACACACCCAGCTCGGGGCGAGTGTGGCTGGGCGACACCGATATCACGGACCTGGGCGACAGCCAGCTGACCATCCTGCGCCGCCGCAGGGTCGGCTTCGTATTTCAGTCGTTCAATCTCGTGCCGACGCTGGACGTGAGCGGCAACATCCGCTTGCCATTCGAACTCGACGGTCGCAACCCGAACCGCGACGAGACGCAGTGGATCAATGGGCTCATAGAGTCCCTCGGACTAGGTAGCCGACTCACGCACCGGCCACATCAGCTGTCGGGCGGCCAGCAGCAGAGAGTGGCAATTGCACGCGCGCTAGCTACTCGCCCCGATCTCGTATTCGCGGATGAGCCAACGGGAAACCTGGACTCGCGCACGGGGCGGGAGGTGCTCTCCTTGCTCGCCGCAGCCAGTTCCGACTATGGGCAGTCAATCGCGATGGTGACGCACGACCCGATCGCGGCCAGCTTTGCTGACCGCGTTCTGTTTCTTGCCGACGGACGGGTCGTGGAAGACCGGGGTCGTTCAACTCCGGAGGAGATCTCCGGCTTCATGCTGGCGATGGAACAGAGCGCATGAAAGGCATGAGCACTCGAGATCACCGATCGAGCATCGTTGTCACAGCGCTCAGTGCCGCTTTCGGTGCCGCGCTGATCCAAGCAACCTCCTACCTGGCGGTTATTGTTTCTGGAAATGGCATCTCCCAGCACGCGTCCGTGCAACTCGCACTCACGATGGTTGCTGGTGTTTTCATCCTGATTGCGGTGTACGTCGGCGCAATCGTCACATCGAATACCTTCGCGACGATCATTGCCGGCCGCACCAGGACGATCGCACTGATGCGGTTGATTGGTTCGAGCGCGTCGGCACTGCGGCGGTCGGTAGCTCGCGAGGGTCTAGCGGTTGGAGTCATCGGCTCTGCACTCGGCGCGGTCGTTGGTCTTGGCCTCGCACTCGGCGCGATTCGGATCTCGGTCGCCTCGGGCGCGGTTCCAGACCTTGACTATGGCGCAGTGGATCCGCTGGTCGCGCTTCCGGTCGTCATAGTCATGCTCTCGACCTGGCTGGCAGCCTGGGTGGGCTCACGAAAAGTCCTCGAAGTTTCTCCGATCCAGGCGATTGGCGCCGCCCAGGAGGCGTCTCGCGAGGACACTCTCCGACGTCCAGTGCGTAACGCCGTTGCAGGCGTGTTCTTTTTAGGTGGTGTGGTGGTTCTCACGCTCGGGGTGGTGCTCGGAACTGTGAGCGTGTTCGGGTTCCTCGTGGCCTTCCTCGGAGGTCTCCTCTCGTTCACGGGCGTCGTGATCGGTGCGCACCTGGTTATGCCGCCGGTCTTGAGGGTGAGCGGCCGCATCCTCGGTCGCTCTGCACCAGCACGGCTGGCTGCAGAAAATGCGATGCGGTATCCGGAGCGTAGCTCGCGAACCGCGATCGGCCTTGTGATCGGTGTGACGCTCATCACCACCTTTGCCGTTGCGTCGGAGGGGTATTCGGGCATGATTCGGCACGCGCGGGCAGCTGAGCCTGACACGTACCAGGGTGCGGATCAGGTAGTGACCATCACTTTCGCGGTGCTGATGGTGCTTATAGGGTTCTCTGCTGTGATCGCTGCGATCGGGATGATCAATAACCTGTCGCTGAGCGTTCTGCAACGTAAACGGGAATTGGGGCTACTTCGCGCACTCGGTTTTACGGCCAGGCAGGTTCGAAGGATGATCGTGGCCGAGAGCGCACAGATGACGATTTCCGCGGTGGGCCTGGGACTTGTTCTCGGAGTCCTCTACGGCTGGGCAGGCGCACAGTCTCTCCTGGGGGCTATTCCGGGAGGTCCGGGACTCGTTTGGCCTTCACTGCCTTGGACTGTTCTGGTGGGCTTGGTAGCGGGGGCGACTGGCCTCACTCTCGCGGCGGCGCAGGCTCCCGCCCGTCGCGCCGTCTCAGTCGCCCCCGTGGAGGCACTGACACTCAACTAAAGAAGTGTGTCATTGCTGCCGTTCAGGACAATGTTGTGAAATATTATCGTCTTGGCGCTGCGCAGTTGCGCGAGCGAATGCAGCCGAAACCAAAGTCCTGAGTTTCCGTAAGCAAGCTGCACAGACAGCCGGATAATCTGAGGGTCTGCTCAGGAAGAGCGGGGATTGCCTGATGATGCTCGTGCGAATCGCATAATTGGTCTTCTGGCAATGATTGGGATGTGGGACGTGTTCGGTGGTCTGATGCACCTCAATTTGATGGATGGACCTGTTCCTATAGCCGTCTACGGGCTCGCGGCGGTGGTGCTGCTCACGCTCGCGTTCACGAGCTCACCACGTCGCTGGGCCTGGAGTGGTGTCTGGGCAGTGTGCGGTGCGGTGGTCGGGTGGGTGATCAGCTGGCTTGTCAGTGACGTTTGGAACAGCTTCGATTTGACGCTGAGTCTGCCCACCCGTCTCTGGTTCACAGTTTCACTCGCTGCTGCGGCAGTCGCGATCGGCAGTTTCTACCGTCGTGCTCGCTGGCGGAAGATCCTCGCGGCGACCGCCATTCCGCTATTCTTGCTCGCGGGTGGCATAGGCATCAACGCGGATATTGGCGAATTCCCGGTAGTGGGAGATATCTTCGGTGGGTCTGCGATCCACGCGCTCATCCTTCCCTCGCTCGAAGGTGTGGCGTCGACGAAGTGGGTTCCGCCGGTCGACATGCCCACGCGCGGGCAGGTCGGGGCGGTGGTGATCCCGGCGACTCAGTCGCACTTCGCCGCGCGCAAGGCGGTCGTTTATCTACCGCCCGCGGCTCTGGTCGCTAATGCGCCAGCGTTGCCCGTGTTAGTGATGCTGGCAGGGCAGCCGGGACAACCATCGAACGTGATCACAGCCGGTCAGCTTCCTCTGCTTGCTAATAATTACACCAAGCAACACCACGGTCTTGCCCCCATCGTGGTTATGCCTGACCAACTGGGTGCACCTGCCAACAACCCGATGTGCGTCGATTCCCCTCTCGGTAACTCTGCAAGTTATCTCACCGTCGACGTACCCAACTGGATCCACTCCCACCTCAGGGTGCGCTCCGGGCAAGCGGCCTGGGCGATCGGCGGCTTTTCGCAGGGAGGCACGTGTTCCATTCAGCTCGGCGCTAAGTACCCGCACATCTACGGAAACATCGTGGACATCTCCGGGCAAGTCATTCCCCATCGCGGCTCGACAGCAGCGACTGTTCATGATGCGTTCGGCGGCTCGACCGCGCGCTATGAAGCTGCCGCACCGCTATCCTTGCTTGCAGCAGGCGCTCCCTACCCGAAGACGCTCGCGATTTTCGGTGTTGGCGCGGGTGACGCAAAGTACATGCCCGCTGCTGCGACCGTTGCCCATGGTGCACAAGCCGCAGGAATGGACGTTCATTTGTTTGTTTCCCCAGGAACGGCCCACGACTGGCATACAGTCCAGTACTCGCTGCGCAAGGCGTTCCCGTTGCTCGGCGCACGCTGGGGGCTGAAATGAACGGATGGATGCGCGCTAGACGGGCGAGTCTTTCGATCGCTGTGCTCATGCTGGTACTGGCATTCGTCACCGGCTCATTGCTCCGGGGGCCGGGCTCGCATCTCCGGCGGCTTGCAGGAACCGGCCTCGACGTTTTTAGCGAGAACCACAACCTGTTCTCTCCACTCACGTCGGTTCTTTTCGCCAGCAGCATTCTCGAGCTACTGGTGTCACTCGCGGCGATCGTGTTTCTGGTGGGTGCAGCCGAACGCCTGATGGGATGGTGGCGCACGCTTCTGGCGTTCGTCGCGACTGCGTATGTCGGCGCGGGCATCGGCATGCTCCTCCAGGCGGTGGGCCTGTTGGCACGGGAGACCTGGGCGGTGCGGATACAGGAAACGATCGTCTTTGATCCGCTAACGGCGATCTCCGGCACGGTGATGACGGCCAGCGCGTTTGCGGGCCCACTGTGGAGACGTCGTACCCGAGTTCTCGGATTCACCGCATTAATCGTGGTGTTTTTGTATTCAGGTCAACCGTCGGATCTCTTCAGGCTCATTGCTGCTGTAGCTGGTCTTGCGCTCGGATTCCTCCTTCATCGAGTGCGTCCGGGCGTGAGGTGGGCTCGCAGTTCGCATCATGAGGCGCGCAGTCTGATTTCGGCGGCCCTCATGATCACAGCCGCGGGACCTTTCGTCAGCATTTTCTCACCGGCCCGCTATGGACCGTTGCACCCGCTCGGCACGCTCTTTAGGGTTTCACTCCCGCACCTGAACAGCGTGAAGCACCTGTGCGTTGGACACGTCGCTGACGCAGGATGCACGCTTGACCTGGCACTGGCTCGACTCAATGGACCCGGGCCCGCTCTGTTGGCACCGCTACCACTGATCGTGCTCATGGTTGCCGGCCTTGCCATGATCCGCGGGCGGAGGAGTGCCGCGTGGGTTGCCATCGCCGTCAATGTTCTGCTGGCCGTGCTTGCGGCATTCTTCTACGGCTTTCTTCCCGCGTTCGGCGCCCACCAGATTCATATTGCGAATGCCCCCGGCGCGGAATCAGTTGTGCGA
>JBDTAD010000327.1:0-4846 GCA_039924815.1 Lacisediminihabitans sp. | reverse complement strand
CATTCGCCCTGCCTGTTCTTCAAGCGCCGTCATTTCTGTCATCACTCACCAACCTTTCACTTTTCATTGTGCACCCGGTCGCGGTTCCGCTGCCGGATCCAGGTCACCGCGTGAACTGTGCGCACTAGCCACGAGTAGCGTTTGTCACGCAGCGGCCGCTCATGGTGAACTGGCCGGATGCGAAATTCAGATGCTACGACGGGCCCTGCAGACCCGGGCGATGCGCCGTCGTTCGGTGCCATGGACCGTACGATCGCCGAGAAGCTGCCCGACGGTGTCGACAGCGCCTTTCGCGTTGACCTGGAGCGGATCCGCTTCTCCCCGTACTTCTCCAGGCTTTCGGCTGTGACACAGGTGATTCCCCAAGCCGGCTCCGGCACCGTCATCCACAATCGACTCACCCATTCACTCAAGGTCACCGCCGTCGCCCGATCCATCGCCGTGTCGCTTCGTGCCCGGGGAGGCGACGACTGGAACACCATCACCGAATTGGGGGGCTGCGACCACATCGTCGTACAGGCGGCCGCGAGCGCACACGACCTCGGACATCCGCCATTCGGACACCTCGGCGAGCAGGTACTCGACCGAGTGGCCAGGGAACGCCTCGGCCTTGCCGACGGTTTCGAGGGAAACGCGCAAACGTTTCGGATCCTGACCGACCTTGACAATTGCGACGCCAGCGAGCGCGGGCTCAACCTCACGGTCGCTGTGCGGGCCGCGGTGCTCAAGTATCCGTGGGCCAGAAACGATTGGGCCCACAACGCCGGTACGCACGAGGACGCCACGCCGGCGCACCAGTTGCCGCGCGGGGTCGGAATGGACCGCGAACGCGGGGCAGCGAAGTTCTCGGCGTACGTGCTGGATGCGCCAGAACTGGTAGACGTGAAGAGTCACTATCCACGAATCGGCGAGCGCCAGCAGACGATCGAATGCTCGGTGATGGATGTTGCCGATGACATCGCATACTCCGTGCACGATCTCGACGACTTCTACCGCGCGGGAGTGCTTCAATATCCAACGGTTGCCGGAGAACTCGACGGATGGCTCGAGCATCAGACCGCCCTCTCTGAGCTCGATGACGAGACGCTCGCACGCAGCCTTCGCACCAAGGGTCATTCCCTGGAGCGAGCCTGGCGGCATACCGCGCAGAAAGATGGCTGGATCGCCGACGATGGTGAGTTCAGGGACGCGGTTCTCCGGGTGAAGGAAGGGCTCGTCGAAAACCTGCTCTCGACCCCCTTCGACGGTGGAATCGACGCAGAGCGGCGGGTTGCCGCTTTTACTCGCCACTGGATTGACCGCCTCAAGGGCGCTATCGCGGTGGAGGCGAGCCCCAACGTGCGCAGTGGCCACGTGCGCCTTGCCCGGGATGCCTGGCACGATGTCGTCGTTCTCAAGTTTGTGCACACCCGCTTCGTACTCGACCGTGCCGACCTCACCATCTACCAACGCGGCCAAGCCCGCATGCTGGAGTCCCTCGTTGAAGGTTTTCACGCGTGGCTTGCCGACCCGGCCGATGCGCCCAGAGCCCCTCGTCGACTACTCGATTCCGTGGAAGCGACTATTGAGTCATACGCCAACCTCGACCGCGCCGGCCTTCTCCCCGGCGGCGATGTTGCTCGCCTCGGTCGCGCGCGCGCCATCATCGACTACATCGCCTCCTTCACCGATGCTCAGGCGATGACTGCCGCCGCGCTGATCGGCGGCACCTCTGACCGACTATGGGACGACGGCCGAAGCCTGTAACGAAGAGGCGATTCGCTCCAAGCAGACGCTACACCGCAGGCCGGAGGAAGATGGTATGAAGGCGGGATGTGACTCACCCAGCTTCACCTAACTGACCATGAGCACGATCGAGACAAGGCACATCATGCAGATCACGGGCGACACCAAGATTTCAGAGATCTTTGCCGAATACGGAGACATTTCCGAAGCAATGATGTCGTTGGGGATGAAGGGGGTCGACGGAAATAGACTGCGCCGCTTCCTAGAGACGAAATTGACGGTGAAATGGGCCGCCCGGTTTCACAGAGTTCCGCTGGACAAGTTCCTTGAGTTACTTCATACGGCAACTACGTCACAGGGAACCGAGCAGAGCTGATCTTGCGCGTCATCCCGTCCGCTCACTCCTCGCCGATATCCTCGTTCCACAGCGCGGGGTTGGCGTCGATGAAGTCGCCCATGATCTTGATGAGATTCGGATCGTTGAGCGTCGTCACCTCAGTTCCGTTCTCGACCAGCCAGTCCTGACCTCCGAAGAAGTTCACCGTGTCGCCCACGACGACGCGCCCAATGCCGAACTGCCGCACGAGTCCCGAGCAGTACCAGCATGGTGACAGGGTCGTGACCATCGTGGTCTTGCGGTAGCTCTTCTGACGGCCGGCGGCGAGGAACGCCGCCGTCTCACCGTGCAGAGCAGGATTATCGCCCTGCACGCGTTGGTTATGTCCGCTGCCGAGCAGGCGGCCGTGCTCATCAAAGAGTGCGGCCCCAATCGGGATGCCACCCTCGGCGAGTCCCTTAAGAGCCTCGTCTGTTGCCACAGCCATCTTCTCCGCGTCGGTGGCGTAGGTAGTGTCATCCGTCACGGTCACGCCTCCGAATCCGCCGCGTCAACGCCAATGACCAGATCTGGCTCGTCCTCCACGGGGCCTCCGAGTTGTGGCTTCAGGGCTCGGAATGCCAACCAGTAGATCAACCCAGCGAGAACAAAACCGACCAGCGGCGTGAGGTCGCCGATTGGCGCAGCCTTGGCGATCGGTCCCGTGTAGAAGGACTGGTTCGAGAACAGTGCGATGGAGATGACGCCAGCCCCGACGAGCGCAATGAATCCTGCCCAGTTTTTATATCGTGCAGCATCCGGAATAAACGCGGAAATCGCTGTGCCTCGTCGAAGAAAACGGTCCACCAGAACAACTCCGAGCCACGGGGCGATCCAGTACGCGATGACCAGCAAGAAGTTCTCATAATTCTGGGCAAGCGAAGCATTGAGTACGGCGCTCAGGGCGATGAAGAACCCGATGATTCCGAACCCGACGGCGATAATCGCACGACGCAGGGTGAACCGGATTCGCACGCCAGCAGCAAGGAACGACATCGCCCCCGAGTAGATGTTCAGTGAGTTTGCAGCGATCGCACCGACCGCGATCGCTATCAGCGTGAAGTCTCGAATAACGTCGGGCATGCTCGCAACGAAGGATGTGGTCGGATTGCCGGCGTCAAAGTGCGGGATCAGTGCTGCCGCGGCTCCAGCCGCCATCAGCACGGTGCAGGACACGAAGTTGCCCAAACCCGCAGCCCATCCGATTGCCTTCCGACTCGCGGCCTTCGGCAGATAGCGGCTGTAGTCAGAGGCGTACGGGTTCCAACCGGCCGAGTATCCGAACGCGGCCGCCGTCGCCAGCGTGAACCCGGCAAAGCTGAATCCGCCACCCTTCACCGGAGCGTTCACGTTGACGTGCAGAAAGATCGTGATCGTGGCGACAATAAAGATCGCGCCCAGAACATAGCTGGCGTAGCGCTCAAAGAACTGCACCAAGTCGTGGCCAACGAAGGCCAGCACAACTTCGAGCACGACAATGATGATGAGCGCCAGCCAGGCATTCATTCCGGTGAGGCTTGCGAGGGCGAGGGCCCCGCTCACGGAGTTGACCGCGAACCAGCCGAGGCCTGCCATCACCGTGTTGATCGCGGCCGGCAAGATATTGCCGCGATACCCAAACGCGGTGCGGCTCAGCACAAGTTGAGCGAGTCCCTCGCGCGGGCCCCAGGTTGAGAGAATTCCCTGCGTTGCGGCTCCGAGGGCGTTTCCGATCACGATGGCCAGAATCGCCTGCCAGAATCCGAGGCCAAAGAATGCGACGGCTATCACGCCCACGAAGATGGTGGCGAACTCAAGGTTGGGTGCCGACCAAGTGGAGAGTAATTGCCACGGTGAGCCGTGACGGCGAGACGACGGGATAGCTTCGATTCCACCAGCTTCGATTGTGGTCGTGCTGGTGCGGGTGGATTCAATTATGGCCATGGCGTGAGCCTATGACTCACGCACCATGCAGGCGCAATTTTTACCAAAAGTGACGGTGAGAGCAACCGCTGCTCCCGGCACGCGACGTTCGCGTAGCCTTGTGACCATGGTCAGAAGCATCGCTACCAACACCGTTGTCGACCTCGGCGGCATGCTCGAGTTCGTTCGCCCGCGCCACCGGATGCTGCTCGCGACCACGCGCAGTGATGGGCGCCCGCAGATCTCCCCGGTGTCGGGCGGGGTCGATGACGCGGGCAGGATCGTGATCTCCAGCTACCCATCTCGGGCGAAGGCGCGCAATGCCGAGCGCGACAGCCGCGCATCCGTTCTGGTGCTCTCCGATGAGTGGGATGGCGCCTGGATTCAGGTGGACGGCGACGCAGAGGTGCTGCACATGCCCGAGGCTGCCGACGGGCTCGTTGACTACTTTCGCTGCATCTCTGGCGAGCATCCGAACTGGAACGAGTACCGCGAGGCGATGGCCGTGCAGGACAAGTCGTTGATTCGCATTACTCCCAGCCGGTGGAGCCCGCTCAGCACCGGCGGTTTTCCCGCGGATGTCGTCGCGCGACTCGATGCGCGCTAGCGGACGCTAGAGCGATCCACGAGCGGGTCTCCCCCCGTCACGGGTGAGTGAGCGCTTGCCCTAACGGTACAGGCGCGAGCTCGCGATGCCTGCTCCCGCAGCCAACGCTTCAAGCTTCGCCCAGGCGATGTGCGGGTGGATGCGGCCACCCAGACCGCAGTCGGTCGAGGCGATGACATTCTCGGCGCCAACGACCGAGGCGAAACGCTCGATGCGCTCAGCGACGAGCTCAGGAT
>JBDTAD010000326.1:0-3426 GCA_039924815.1 Lacisediminihabitans sp. | reverse complement strand
CGATTGCCCCCGTGGGGTTGTCCGGCATCCGTTTGAACCAACCGAGTCCAAACTCGTCCCGCGCCTGCGATTCGCGCTCGGGCGTCACGAGCATTTTGGCGACCAGCGCTCGCCAGGCGAACCACAGGATGACCGCAAAAGCGATCCCGATTGCGGCCTTGGCAAACGCAGCGCCATCGTTACCAAGCGCGGCATCGGCCGGTGCCGCCCACACGGCACCCAGCGGCGTCCAGCTTGCGACGTGTGCGATTTCCGCGAGTGCGGCAGCGCCATCCTTCGCCCAGTCGAGCGACGCGAGGATAACGGCTATCGGCGAGAGCGACACCAGCACAACGATGCTGATAAAGCCCGTGGTCTCTCTCGCGCGCCGGCTCGACAGCAAGAAAGCGGCGATGGATGTTGTGACCCGCGAGCCCAGCACGCAGGTCACGATGATGACCACGGCGCTCAGTACCGCGAGCAGCTCGGGGAGCGCACCTCTGGACCACGTGACGGTCTGCGCTAACGCGATCACAATGATCGTCAGTGCGGGAACGCCGATCAGAGCAGCGAGCGCTAATCCGCCCGCCAGCGTGCTCGAGGGAATGCCGAACAGCGCGAAGCGCCTCGGGTCGAGAGTGTCATCGACCCCGAACGCGAGCGGAACAATGAGAAAGCCGAGTACGAGCACCGAACCGAGAATTGTCACGGCCGTGGCCGCAATAGCCACGTCGGCAAAGCGCAACGCGATCAGGGCGCTCACGGCGAGCACAGCGGCGCCAAGGCCATAGAACAGGGCGATGATGATGCCCACAACCTGCCAGGGGCTGCGTCGCAGGGTGTTCGCGAGCAGCCTCAGCTTCAGTCGGAGAAACTGTGCAACCACTCCATGCCCTCCGCGCTTCGACGCCCACCGGCGAGTTCGACAAACCGCTGCTCCAGGGTCTTTGTGCCGCGCACCTGTCGCATTGTTCCCGAGGCGAGCACCTTGCCGTCCACGATGATGGCGACCGAGTCGCAGATTCTCTGGATGAGATCCATGCTGTGGCTAGACAGCACCACCGTGCCCCCTGCCGCCGTGTATTTCTGCAGGATCTCGATGACGTTCGCTGCCGACACCGGGTCGACCGACTCGAACGGCTCGTCAAGCACGAGCAGCCGCGGTGAGTGGATCATGGCAGCCGCGAGCGCAATCTTTTTGGTCATCCCCGCTGAGTAGTCGGTGACAAGCCTGCCGAGGGCATCCTCGAGACCGAACGCGACGGCAAGATCTGCAGACCTCGCCTTGACCGTTGCAGCGGAAAGCCCGCGCAGCACGCCCGCGTAATAGAGCAGCTGTCCGCCGGTGAGTCGGTCGAAGAGCCGCAAGCGGTCTGGCAGCACACCCATGTTGCGCTTGGCCTTCGACGGGTCTCTCCACACATCAGCGCCGTGCACGTGCACGGAGCCGGAGTCAGGGCGCAGGAGCCCGGTGACCATCGACAGCGTGGTCGTCTTGCCAGCCCCGTTTGGACCGACGATTCCGAAGATCATGCCCGATGAGACAGAGAGGGAGACGTCGTCGACAGCAAGAGTCTGGTCGTAGCGCTTGCTCAGCCCCGCGATCTCGAGCACAACTTCGCGTGATCCCGGCCGTGACGGCGGCACCGCAGTCGCCTTCGATTTATCTGCGGCTATCGCGCTCTCTTGTGCTGGCGCTATCTCAGTCGTTGTCGTTGTCGTTGCTGCCGGTGCCGCTTCTACGGATACGGCAGACGTGGATGCCGTCGGTGCCGGTTTTACCGGTGTTGCCGGTGTTGCCGGTGTTGCCGGTGTTGCCTTTGCCGTTGGAGGACGCCTCGCGGCCGCCGTTTTGGTTGCGGGGGCCATCGCGGCAGCAGGCTCCGGCGCAGTTGTCTTTGCCGCGGCAGCCTTTGCAGCTGTCGACTTCGTGGCGGCAGCCTCCGCCGCGGCGGGCCGTGCAGAACTGCGGGCAGCCGGGGACTTCACCGCGGCGGACGTGGCGGTCGCAGGCTTGGCGGTCGCAGGCTTGGCGGTCGCACGCTTCGGTGCGGGCTTCACGGGGGCAGACTTCACGGGCGCGGGTTTCACAGGTGCGGGCTTCACGGGTGCGGGCTTCTTCGCGGCTGGCTTGGCAGCGGTCGGCTTAGCAGCCACAGCATTCTTCGCCGCGGGCTTCGTTACCGCAGTCTTCCCAGGAGATTTCGCAGCGGAAGTCTTCGCAGCGGCAGACTTTCTGGCAGCGGACTTGGGTGCGGCCGTCGCTGCGGGAGCGTTCGAGTCGACTCCTGAAACGATGGGCTCTTGGTCGTCGGTTTCTGGGTCCACCACGCAACCGTATCAACGCTGCACGAGAGGTAGCCCACAAGACGCGGTTGCATCACAAATTGGCTACAACACCAACAAAACCGGCCCAGAAACCCGCCCAATCGGTAGAGTTGATAGAGCACAACGAGGTGTCGACACTATAACTTTGCGGTAAACCTGAGTTGAACTCTTGGCTTCCACCGGAATCCGAGTTTCACCAGACGTTCGGGAGATTCATAGAAAACTCCTGAAGACTTAAGACGTTCCGCGCAGGGAAGACTAGGCAACCTGAGGAGATCAACTGAGCATGAGCACGCAAATTGTCATTTTGGCAGCGGGCATGGGTAGTCGCCTCGGCCGATCTCTCCCCAAGCCGCTCACCGAACTTAGCGATGGCCGCAGCATCATGCAGCAGCAGTTCGATAACATTCACCACGCCTTCGGCAAGAAGGTCGAAGTGACCATCGTGGTCGGCTACAAGCTTGAACACATCATCGAGGCCTTCCCCAGCGCATCCTTCGTCTACAACGAGCAGTACGACCAGACCAACACATCGAAGAGCCTCATGCGAGCGCTGCGAGCGTCCAAAGATGGTGGTGTGCTGTGGATGAACGGTGACGTCGTCTTCGACCCTGAGGCACTCGTGCGCGCGTCCGCCATGGTTGAGCAGGAACAGTCCTTCGTTTCGGTCAACACCGCCAAGGTCTCTGACGAAGAGGTCAAGTACACGGTGGATGCCGAGGGCTACATCAATGAGCTCGCCAAGACAGTCAAGGGCGGCCTCGGCGAAGCCGTAGGAATCAACTTCGTTTCTGCCCGTGACAAGTCAGCGCTCCTCCGCCAGCTCGGTCGCGTCGGCGACCAGGACTATTTCGAGCGTGGAATTGAGCTAGCAATCGAGCAGGACAAGCTACGCTTTGAGCCGGTAGACATCTCCGACCTCTACGCCGTAGAGATCGACTTTGCCGAAGACCTGGAGCGCGCAAACCTCTTCGTCTGACGTAGAGCGCGCGGGGGTGCGCGACTCGTAAGGATTCGGACGCGTGAGTGCAGCCCTCGAAGCTCGCCCGACCAAGTCGGCATTTTCCCGCTATAGGCATTCCCTCTGGCTGCTGACGGTCAGGGACCTGAAGGTTCGAT
>JBDTAD010000325.1:0-8813 GCA_039924815.1 Lacisediminihabitans sp. | reverse complement strand
GTAGAAATGAGAGCGCAATGTCCAGCACCGCCATAGGCGATCTTCGCGCGCAGGCGATCGAGATGCTTACGGCCGCAGGCATCGAGTCACCCGACGTCGACGCAGAGTTGCTGATCGGGCACGTGCTTGGGCTGAGTCGCGGTGAAGTTCAGGCGAAAGCGATCACCGGAGTCGACGTCAGTGAGGCGAATGTCGCCGCTATCGAGGCGCTCATCACGCGCCGTGCAGCGCGCGAGCCACTGCAACACATCACCGGGCGTGCACCCTTTCGTAATCTCGAACTTTCTGTCGGACCCGGAGTCTTCGTTCCGCGCCCCGAAACCGAGCAGGTCGCGCAGTTTGCGATAGACGCCCTCGTGACTGTGGCCTCCGCGTCCCCGATCGCCGTGGATCTCGGTACCGGCAGCGGGGCGATCGCGTTGGCCATGGCCACCGAGGTGCCCCACGCCACGGTGTATGGCGTTGAGTTATCGGCAGATGCGTTTGCGTGGACCGAACGCAACTTCCGCGACAGCGGCGCGAGCAATGCCACGGCCATCCTCGGCGATCTGGTAGATGCCCTTCCCGGGTTGAACGGCACCGTCGCGGTCGTCATTTCCAACCCCCCATACATTCCGACCGATGCCATCCCGCGTGACCCGGAGGTGCGGCTGTTTGATCCACAGCTCGCGCTCTACGGCGGTGACGACGGCCTAGACGTGGTCAGGATTGTGTCTCGCGTCGCTCAGCGCCTCCTCTATCCGGGCGGCACGCTGGTGCTCGAACACGGTGAACTCCAGGCCGTGGAGATCGCCGCGTTACTCGCTCAGGATGGTTGGCACGCCATCAGTAGCCATAAAGACCTACTCGGCCGCGACCGCGCGACTACGGCCCTCCGCTGACGCGCTCTAGCTAGACCAGAGCTCGCGGGTGAGTTCCTCGCGTCACAGGCTCGAATGCTGCGCGGCAAACGCCTCGATGGCATCCAGCAGCCCGTTTGGCTCCGTGAACAGATGGCTGGTGATGCCGAGGGACTGCGCCCCGGCGATGTTCTCAGGAAGGTCGTCGGCGAAGAAGGCGTCACGCGGTGCAACGCCATAGCGTTCGAGCACGGCGGTGAACACCTCTGGGTTCGGCTTGCGGGAGCCGTAGTCGCTCGACGTGAAGAGATGGTCGCCGAAGACGGGTACGAGATCGGGGGCGAGCGCACGGAGGTACTTTGAGGTGAGCGGCCCGTTATTTGTGAGCAGCGTCACCTGTCCGAGTTCGGCGGCGCGTTCCACCGCAGCGATCGACTCGGGATACGGGGTCATCGCTCCACCTCGCGCCGCAATCCACTGGTCCTCGCTGAGTTTGTGCCCGATAGCCTGGTTAAACGCCTCTAAATATTCCTCAGCGGAACGATAGTGTCCTGCCTCCGCAGCCGCCTCACCACCCTGATTCCACCAGCGCTCTCGCAGCTCCTCGAGCGGTAGCCCCGTGATCGCCGTGAGTGTCTCCATGCGCCGGTACCAGTCGAAGTCGTACAGCACGTCGTCCATGTCGAAAATGAACAACAGGCTCACTTCGGCCTCCTTGAAAAACTGTCTATCGCCTCGTGCAGTGCATCAACTTGTGGCACCCCACGGATGGTGAGGAAGTGGTGAATATGCATGCCGATCGATGCTGCAGCCTCCACATTCTCGCGGGAGTCGTCGATGAACAGCACGTCTTGTGGGTCGGCATCGAAATGCGCGAGTACCCGCCTGCTCGCCTCCGGGTCAGGCTTACGCACGCCAAGATCGCAACTGACCACTCGGTTATCCCCGACAATCCTCGCCACATCCGGAGCTAGTGAATCTAGCGCCGCAACGAATGGCGACGGGTTGTTCGAGAACAGGGATACCGTTCCGAGCGTGCTTGCTCGTCTGAGCGCGTCCACACTTCCCGGGATCGCAGTGCTTGCTTCCTGGCGAGCTTCACACCACTGCTGAAGTGACAGCGTGTACCCGGTAACGTCGGCGAACTTTTCGAGGTATTCGCCCGCTGTGCGCCACGCACCGGCCTCCGCGCGTGACTCGTATCCGTCCGCCCACCAGCACTTCGCAAGGTGATACTCGCTCGCGCCGGTGATACGGCTCAGTGCGGGAAGGCGGCGCATCATGTCGTACGCGTACAGGGTTTCGTCGAAGTCAAACAAATACAGGTCCACGCCGCTCCTCGCTCTGTGTCAAGCCTAAACGCCCGTCGTCCGGGCAGGCGGCGTCGCAAGCACAGGCGCTCCCGCTACGATGTTGTTCGATATGGCGACCATCTATGACTGCTCGGATCAGAGCGAACTTCTCACTGGCATGCGACTTGCGCGAGCGGCAATCGGGCGCGGCGACCTGATCGTCATGCCCACGGATACCGTCTACGGCATAGCGGCAGATGCCTTCAATTCCGACGCAGTGTTGCGGTTGCTCGATGCCAAGAACCGCACGACCGCGTCGCCGCCTCCCGTGCTCGTGCCCGGCATCCCCACGCTCGATGCGCTCGCGGAAGTGGTTCCGGATGAGGTGCGGGCTCTCGTCAAGGCGTTCTGGCCAGGTGGTTTGACGATCATCCTGCCTGCGCAGGAATCGCTGAAATGGAACCTCGGCGAAACGGATGGAACCGTCGCGCTGCGCATGCCCGACGACCCCATCGCGCTCGAACTTCTTTCGGAGACCGGACCGCTCGCCGTGTCCTCCGCGAATCTCACCGGCGAACCCGCGGCAATGACAGCTCAGGATGCCGAGCGGATGCTGGGCGAGAACGTGATCGTCTATCTCGACGGTGGCCCGGCCGGTAAGAGCTACCCTGATTCGGGTGACGGCATCGGTTCGACCATCGTCGACGCAACCGGACTTCTGCGTCTTGGTGGCAGCATTAAGATCGTTCGTCACGGCGTTATATCCGACGAAGCGATCAACGCTGTCCTGGATGCGATGCCCAGGGTTTCGCTCGCGCGTGCTGACCTCGTGCCGACGCCGAGCGTCGAGCGCGTGCAGGAGCCAGCAGAGACGGTTCCTGCAAAAAAAGTTCCTGCAAAGAAGGTTTCCACAAAGAAAGTCCCCGCCGCGAAAGATCCGGTCAAGAAGCCGACCACCGCGAAGGCCCCGGGTCCGAAAGCTCCAGCGGCAAAGGCCGCGACCGCCAAGGCTCCTGCTTTGAAGGCCACTGTTGCAAAGGCCGCGACGGCGAAGGCTCCGGCCAAGAAGCCAGCTGTAGCGAAGGCTGCTGTTACGACAGCTCCGGCTGCGAAGGTTCCGGCGAAGAAGGTTCCTGAGAAGAAGGTTCCTGCTAAGAAGACTCCGTCTGCGAAGGTCCCGGGCGAACCCGCGCCATGAGGTTGATCTACTACCTGCTGGCAGGTGTTCTCTCAGCGGGCATTACCTTCGGCCTCTCCATCGTCATTTGGAAGCTGAGCAATAAGTATCGGCTGTACCCCAAGATTCGCGAACGCGACGTGCACACCCGTCCGACACCGCGCCTTGGCGGCATCGCCATGTTCATCGGCATCGGTGTTACTGTCGCCGTCGCATCACAGTTCAGCCAGTTCCACCTCGTCTTCGCCAGGCCGGGCCCCGTGCTTGCGATTTTTGGTGCCGCGTTCATCATCGTCCTGATCGGTGTCGCAGACGACATCTGGGATCTGGACTGGATGACAAAACTCGCCGGCCAAATTATCGCGGCAGGTTTGCTCGCCTGGCAAGGCGTGCAACTCACCTCGATTCCCCTCGTCGGCGGAGTGATTGTCCTCTCCTCGTACGCCGGGCTGCTCACTACAGTTTTAATCATCGTCCTCGTGATGAACGCGGTGAACTTCATCGATGGACTTGACGGTCTCGTCGCCGGGGTTGCGATTATCGCCAACGTCGTCTTTCTCATCTACAGCTGGATCCTCGCGACTTCGATGGCGCAGGCCGAGTACTTCAACCTCGCCTCATTACTCACCGCAGTACTGGTCGGTGCGTGCGTGGGCTTCCTCCAGCTCAACTGGCACCCGGCCAGATTGTTTATGGGGGACGCCGGCGCACTGCTCGTGGGGCTACTCATGGCCACCTCCGCGATCTCGGTCACCGGCCAGGTCGACATTGCCTCTCTGCAATTCACCAAGCAGCTTGCGCCGGCTTTCATCCCCATCCTGCTCCCGTTGGCCATCCTTCTTGTTCCACTTCTCGACTTCGGTCTCGCCGTGCTCAGACGGTTGCGCGCGGGCAAGTCTCCGTTCACGGCCGACCGCAAGCACCTGCATCACCGACTGCTCGACATGGGACACTCGCACTTCCACGCGGTGCTGATCTTTTACGGCTGGACAGCCGTCGTCTCCGTCGGATGCCTGCTCTTTCTGTTCGTTCAGGCGGTCTGGGCGCTTACGATTATGGCGATCGGCTTTGTTGTCTGCACCTGGTTCACAATCGCTCCGCTGACCAGACGCAAGGTAGTTGAGGCTGCTGTGCAACTGGCACCACCGCACGAGGCTGAGCGTGCGGGTGCTTCGCGCTTTGATCCTCTAGACCAGGCCGCCAACGCCGTCCCCGCTGGTGCCCACGGCACTGCTGGAGTTGCCGCTGAGAAAGACGCTGTGACCGAAGCTCTGGCGCACGCTGAGAGCGTGTCAGAACCTACTCCCCGAGAGAAAGAGAGTGGCATCGAATGAGCGCCGTTCCCGTACTAAAGAAGATCCTCCGATGGGGTGGCCTTCTCGCCCTGGTCCTCGCTGTCGTCGGCTCAGTAGTGGGCTATCTTGTCGCCGAATGGACCGGTGTGGCCGGTGCACTAGTGGGCACGGCCATGGCTGTCGTTTTTCTCGCGATCACCGCGCTGAGCATCCTTATCGCTACCAGGTTCGGTCTCGTGGCGTTCTTCGGGATAGTTATGGGCGCCTGGATTCTCAAGTTCATCGTGTTCCTCGTCTTGGTGTTTCTGCTCAAGGACCAGCCGTGGATCCAACCCACCGTGATGTTCCTCTGCTTGATAGTCGCCGTCGTGGGAACCCTCGTTGTTGATGTCGTTGTGATCGCCCGATCGCGGATGCCCTACGTCAGCGATATCGACCTTCCCGGAGAGGATACGCACGACGCGCCGCTCATTTCTGGGTCAGAACCGGCTGACAGTGCGGATGGCGGCCAGTCTGGCCTGTGAGATTCGGTGAGCAGCAAATCTCTTGATAGAGTTTCTTTCGTTCACCTCCCCCCTTTTCGCTTCGCCGCGTGGTTGCACGCCCAACACTGGAGTTAGCGCTGTTACTTAACGCCGTCACGACGCTGCTTCCATTCGCCACCGATGGCGGTGGAGGTTTTCACGGCCCGTCCATCGATGAGTTCTTTCCTCCGGTCATCTTTTTCGCGGGTACCCCGTTTGAAATGAACCGCGTCATGATGATCCGAGTCCTTGTGGCTCTGGTTCTCGTGCTCGTCTTCTGGCTCGGCACACGCAGGATGAAATTGATCCCGACTCGAGGCCAGAGCCTCATTGAGATGGGCCTCGATTTCGCTCGCGTGAACATCGCGGAAGACTTGCTCGGCAAGAGAGACGGCACTCGTTTCCTGCCGTTGCTCACCGCGATTTTCTTCATGGTGCTGGGGCTCAACCTCACCGGCATCATCCCCGGCCTCAACATCGCGGGAACAGCCGTCATCGGCGTGCCGCTCCTGCTTGCGGTGATTGCCTACGGAACGTTCATCTACGCCGGAGTTAAAAAGAGTCCGAAGAACTTCTTCAAGAACTCGCTCTTTCCACCCGGGGTGCCTGCCGCTCTGCTGCCGCTGATCGCGATCATCGAGTTGATTTCGACCTTCGTGCTCAGGCCGATCACTCTCACCCTCCGACTCCTCATGAACATGATGGTCGGCCACTTCCTGCTCGTGCTGTTCTTCGCGGCGACCCAGTTCTTCATCTTCACCGCGGGAGGCTGGTACAGCCTGTTCGGCATCGGAACCTTCGCCTTCGGCATAGCGTTCACGCTGTTTGAACTTCTGATCATCGTGCTGCAGGCCTACATCTTTACGCTTCTCACTGCTGTCTATATTCAGCTGGCAGTGCTCGAGGAACACTAGCGAGATCCGGCACCCGCCGGATCAGCAACAACGGAAGGAAACACCACTCGTGGATGCAACGAACCTCGCCGCCCTCAGCGGCAACATCGCCACTGTCGGTTACGGCTTGGCCGCGATCGGCCCAGGCATCGGCATCGGCATCGTCGTCGGCAAGACCGTCGAGTCCGTCGCTCGCCAGCCTGAACTGCAGGGTCGCCTCACGGTGCTCATGTACATCGGTATCGCCTTCACCGAGGCACTGGCGTTCATCGGTATCGCGACCTACTTCTTCCTCAAGTAATGCTCGCCACAGTCCTCGTACAGGCAGCGGGGGGTGAAGCCGCGCCGAACCCGATTCTTCCCACGATCCCCGACCTCTTCTGGTCGGCGGTGGTGTTCGTCATCATTCTGGTCGCCTTCTGGAAGTTCATTCTTCCACCCATGAAGAAGATGCTGGATGAGCGCGCTTCTCTCATCGAGGGCGGCATCAAGAAGGCCGAGATTGCACAGGCCGAAGCCGCGTCGGCTCTCGACAAATACACCGAGCAGTTGGCTGAGGCTCGTGCTGAGGCGTCAAAGATTCGCGAACAGGCTCGCCTGGACGGCACGCGCATCCTTACGGAGCTCAAGGAACAGGCCTCTACAGAGGCCGCTCGGATTCTGGCCAACGCCACTGCACAGATCGAGGCGGAGCGCCAGGGCGCGCTCGTCTCTTTGCGCGCTGAGGTTGGCACGCTCGCTATCGATCTTGCCTCTGGCGTTATCGGTGAGAGTCTTTCCGACGACAAGCGGGCCGCGGGCGTTGTTGATCGTTTCCTCGCGGAACTTGAGGCTTCTGAAGGAGCGAAGAAGTAGCTATGGGTTCAGCGACCAGAGAAGCGCTCATTGCAGCCAGGACGGCTCTGTCGGGACTTCCGTCTCGTGAGGTGACGCTCCGCGCTGCGGAGGAGCTGTTCGTGGCCAGCCGAATCATCGGCGACTCGACCCAGCTGCGCGCACTGCTCTCTGATCCGTCTGGCGATGCCGGGCAGAAGAAGGCAGCGGTTGACGCAGTCTTTGGCTCTGTCGTGGGTGAGGCGAGTCGGGCACTCCTTCTCGAAATAGTTTCGACACGCTGGTCTAAAGATCAGGACCTCGTCGCCGGTATCGAGGATCTGGGCTACCGGGCAGCTGCCGAGTCCGCAAGCTCTGGTGTATCCGTAGACAGCGAACTGTTCGAGTTTGCCGCAGTCGTGAGTTCAGACAACGAGTTGGAACTCGCTGTCGGCAGCAAGCTTGACGCCGCAGGAAACAAGGTCGCGCTGATTGAGCGCCTGCTCGCGAAAAAGGCGAGTCCGCAGACAATCGCCATCGTCAGGCACATTGTTCAGGCTCCGAGGGGGCGCAGATTCGGCGTTGCACTTCAGCAGGCTGCTTCGGTCGTCGCCGATCAGGCAGGGTTGTCAATAGCCACGGTGACGAGCGCTGTCCCGATAGCGGCAGCGCAAGTTGCGAGGCTTGAGAAGGGTCTCGCCGCAGCGTACGGACGAAAGCTTCGCATCAACCAGATTGTTGACCCAGATATCATCGGCGGGTTGCGCGTTCAAGTCGGCGACGAAACCATCGATGGAAGCGTCGCGAGCAAGCTGGGCGAACTCCGGTTGCAGCTCGCCCGTTAGTAGTCGCAGTGTAGAAGTCGATCGCCGCGAGGCGGTTCGAGAAAGATCCAGAACTCGGGAAGAAATCTCCCGTAAAGGTAAAGGGAAAAAATGGCAGAGGTAACGATAAGCCCGGACGAGATCCGCGACGCGCTCAGAGAGTTCGTCAAGTCGTACGACCCCACGAAGACTTCAAAGACTGAGGTCGGTCATGTCGTGGATGCCGCAGACGGCATCGCCCACGTGCAGGGGCTTCCCGGCGTTATGGCTAACGAGCTCATCCGCTTCGCGGACGGCACGCTGGGTCTGGCCCAGAACCTTGACGAGAATGAGGTCGGGGTCATCGTGCTCGGCGAGTTCAGCGGAATCGTCGAGGGGCTGGAGGTCACCCGTACCGGTGAAGTTCTTTCTGTGCCGGTGGGCGACGCTTATCTCGGTCGCGTGGTAGACCCGCTCGGAAACCCGATCGACGGGCTCGGCGACATTGCATCCGAGGGGCGCCGGGCACTTGAATTGCAAGCACCAGGCGTCATGCAGCGTAAGTCGGTGCACGAGCCCATGCAGACCGGCATCAAGGCAATCGACGCCATGATTCCGATCGGTCGCGGACAGCGCCAGCTAATTATCGGTGACCGCCAGACCGGCAAGACCGCGATCGCAATCGACACGATCATCAACCAGAAGGCCAACTGGGATTCCGGTGACACGAACAAGCAGGTTCGCTGCATCTACGTCGCGATCGGCCAGAAGGGTTCGACCATCGCGAGCGTCAAGGGTGCTCTCGAAGATGCCGGCGCCATGGAGTACACGACGATTGTCGCCTCTCCCGCTTCCGACCCCGCAGGCTTCAAGTACCTTGCCCCGTATACCGGTTCGGCTATTGGTCAGCACTGGATGTACGACGGAAAGCATGTCTTGATCGTGTTTGACGACCTGTCCAAGCAGGCAGAGGCATACCGCGCCGTGTCGCTCCTGCTGCGCCGCCCGCCGGGCCGCGAGGCATACCCGGGCGACGTGTTCTACCTGCACTCCCGACTGCTCGAGCGTTGCGCCAAGCTGTCGGATGAACTGGGCGCGGGCTCGATGACCGGTCTTCCGATCATCGAGACGAAGGCCAACGACGTCTCCGCATACATCCCAACCAACGTGATCTCGA
>JBDTAD010000324.1:0-9825 GCA_039924815.1 Lacisediminihabitans sp. | reverse complement strand
AATTGCCGAGCGCCTGGTCAGGTCGGCGGCGAGCGCGTCGTCAACGAGAGTTGCGGATGCTCCTCTCGCGATCTGCGATGCCCGCACGGCATCGGGGTTGCCTCGAAGCAGTTGGGGATCAATCACCCGACCATTCTATTCGGCGCGGAATGCCGTACCGTTGGCTGAGTGACGACGTCTGAGCACCGGGCCGCGATCGTGTACAACCCGATCAAGATCGACATAAAGAAGTTGAAAAAAGCTGTCGCTCATGCCGAGGAGTCGGCAGGCTGGGGAAAATCCCACTGGTTCGAGACCAGCGAAGATGACTGGGGCCAGGGAGGCGCCAGAAGATCGCTCGCCGCACGCGCGGACGTGGTGATCGCCGCAGGCGGCGACGGCACCGTACGAGCGGTCGGAGAGGGCCTGCGCGACAGCGGCGTTCCCCTCGCCCTGCTGCCTTCCGGCACCGGCAACCTGCTCGCCCGCAACCTCGACCTGCCCCTCAACAGCATCGAGCAATCTCTTCTCACCGCGTTTACTGGCGTCGACCGCCGGATCGACCTCGGTATCGCTGAGATCACGCGAGCGGATGGCCACGTCGAAGAGCACGCCTTCCTCGTAATGGCAGGGCTTGGGCTCGACGCCAAGATGATCGCCATGACCGACTCGAAGCTCAAGAAAGCGGTCGGATGGCTCGCCTACGTCGACGCTGGAGTTCGTGCTATTCCGAGCCTGAAGCCGGTGAGATTGCGCTACAGCGCGAACGATGGGCCAGAGAAGCACTTGGATGTGCACACGATCCTGATTGGCAATTGCGGCACGTTACCTGGAGGCATCCTGCTCATTCCCGACGCCAAACCCGATGATGGCTTGATCGACATCGTCGCGCTGCGGCCCCAGGGTAAGTTCGGCTGGCTGCGCGTGTGGCGAAAAGTCGCGTGGGAGAACGGGGTGCTGCGTAAGACCGCTGCAGGCCGGCGGATTATTGACCTCTCGAAGGATGTCAAGGACGTCAGTTACTTCCAGTGCACAACACTGCAGATCAGCGTCGATGTGCCACAGGAGTTTCAGCTTGATGGCGACGAATTCGGCGAGGCGAAGTCCGTGCGTACCTGGGTCGATGCCGGCGGTCTCGCCGTGAAAGTTCCCGCTTAGCCTCGCTTCGCTCACCGCTCGCGTGGTTTAGGTCAGGAGTCCCTTGAGCAGCGCTGCCGTGGCCCCGCAGTGTTCTTCCATTACAAAACGCGCGGTTTCGGCATCACCGTCAAGAATGGCCCGCACGATCTGACGATGCTGGGCATCCGAATTGACGATGTTTGTTTGCAAGAACGGAATCTCTGCCAGAAAGTTGTGCACTTTGGTCTGGATCGTGCTGCACGCCTTTGCGAGCCGCGACGAGCCGCAGACGGACGCGATTGCCAGGTGAAGACGCGCATCAGCCTGGCGGTAGTCGGCGGGCGCGAGTTGCGCATCGAAATCCGCGAGGCAGGTCAGCAACAGCGCTCGTGACTCGGCCGAGAGATCTATGCACGCCGCCTGATAGCAGGCCCCCGGTTCGATGATCGCTCGAAAGATCAGAACATCGTTGATCTCTTCCTGTCGATCCTTATTGCGCGTGCGGTCGAAGGGTCGCGCGTTCTCGAGCGATTCGACCACCGTGCCGCCCCCGCGGCCGCGCGATGTGGTGACGAAGCCCGCCGAACGAAGGGCACTGATCGCCTCCCGCAACGTGGCACGCGAGACGTTCAGACGTTCGGCCAAGTCACGCTCATTGGGAAGCTTGGTCCCCTCCCGAAACACTCCGAGCTGAATCGCCGAACCCAGCTGTTCAACACAGGACTCAAAGGCCATGTGACCACGTGCCGGATGTAGTACCGCATCGACGAGCGGGGTGTTAGACACGAGAGCAGCCCGTGCTCGCGTTCCCCATGGCAATCACCGCGGAACGACCGAGACCGCGGTACCGCTCAACGCGAGAAACACGTGCTCGCCCGGTTGCGGGTTCTCCCGCACCGTGTGTTGAACCGCGACCATCGTGGTGTCGTCGGAGAGAAGCACATTCGTACGCCGGAGCGAACCAAGAAAGCTCGACGAGATCACCGTGCCAGGCAACCCCTCGCTTGCGAGCTCCACATCCTCTGGACGCAGCAACACCCGCACAGGCCCGTCGGCTGTAGCCGCATGCACGAGCGGGAGCCTGTACCCCAATACGTCGACCTCTCCCGCGCTAACGACGCCGTCGAGCCGGTTACTAAGACCGATGAACTCCGCAACAAACGGCGTCTCCGGATGTCGATACAGATCCTCAGGCGTGCCGATCTGCTCGATGTTGCCAGCCTGCATGACGGCGACACGGTCGGCTACCGCAAGGGCCTCCTCCTGGTCGTGCGTCACGAAGAATGTCGTGATGCCAAGCTGGGTCTGAATGCGGCGGATCTCTTCCCGCAGTTGTACGCGTACCTTTGCATCCAGGGCAGAGAGCGGTTCGTCCAGAAGCAACACGCGCGGTTCGGTGACCAGTGCGCGGGCCAGAGCGACTCGCTGTTGCTGTCCACCGCTGAGCTCGTGAGCGTAGCGTTCCACATGGCTGTCGAGGCCAACCATCACCAGAGCTGCGGCAGCCTTCTTGCGCCTTTCTACCGCGCCGACTTTGCGCATCCGCAGCCCGAATTCGACGTTCTCGCCCGCGGTCAAATGAGGGAACAGGGAATAGGACTGAAAGACCATTCCCATGTCGCGCTTGTTGGTCGGTCGATCTGTAACATCTTCGCCGTTGATCGAGATCGTGCCAGAGTCAATGGTTTCGAGCCCCGCGATTGACCTGAGCGCCGTGGTCTTACCGCATCCGCTTGGTCCGAGAAGTGCGACGAACTCGCCCGGCTGGGCGGACAAGTTGAGCGCGTTGAGCGCGAGTTGACCGCCGTAGCTTTTGGTGATGTTCGCCAGATCGACGGCCACGCCCTGTGGTGAGCTCACGATTTAGTCCTGTTCCTTTTGCGCTGTGATTTGCCGCCTGCTCCGATCCGCCCGATGACGAGAAGGAGCAAGAAAACGAAAGCCAGAGCGAGTAGCGCGATGATAATCGCGACGTAAGGGTCACTCTGTGACATGAGCAGAATTGCCGTCTGTAGGTTCTGTCGACTGAGCAGGGAGGCGATGGTGAACTCACCAAGAACGACGGCAACGGAAATGAACGACGCCGCCATGATGCCACGGCGCAGGTTGGGGATCAATACCCGCCAAAACACCGCCATCCAGGATGCCCCGAGCGACCGTGCTGCTTCGCTCAGGGTGTTGACATCGATGGCGCCAAGGTTCGACTGAATCGTGCGATAGGCGTACGGCAGCACCGTGATGCCGTAGGCGAACGCCAGCGTCCAGACGGAGCTGCCAAAAATCTTGGCGACCACGGAATACACCGGAGCCAAACCGACCACGAGAACAATAGCCGGAACGGTGATCGGGATGATGCAGATGAATTCGAGCACTCGCCGAAGTGCCGGAAACTTCAACTGCACGAGCACCATTGTCGGCAAAAGAACTAGGAGCACGATGGCGACGGTCACGACGGCGAGCAGGAGTGAGTTGCCGAGTCCGGTGTAGACCACCTGGTACTTGGAAGCGTTTGCCGGGTCGAACAACCCTGTCCAGTGCGAGAACGTGTATCCGCCCGCGAGCCCGGCGCGAAGCGTGAATTCGATCATGGAGAGGATGGGGATCGCAAAAAAGACGCCGACCACTCCGAGGATCAGCCTGCGCACCAGCTTGCTCGGAGCTATGCCAGTGCGGTTGACCGGGGCGCTCATCGCTGCCACCGGGTGGTGCGCGACTGCAAAAAGGAATACGCGGTCATCACGACGATCATCACGACGATCATGCCGAGAGCAAGCGCACCCGCCATGTTGGATCGACCGAGGATCGTCTCACTCACCAACGCCGCCCGGATCTGCAACGGCGCAATCTGGGAGCCCTGGCTAATCAGCGCAGCGGCAGTCGCGTACGCGGAGAACGCGTTAGCAAAGAGCAGTAGCAGGCTGCCGAAGAAAGCAGGAGCGAGCACCGGAGCCGCAATTCTGACCCAGTAGGTGAAGCGTCCACCTCCCAGGGTGGCATTCGCTTCGGCCCACTGCGGCTTCAGCCCCTCCAACGCGGGAAGGAAGGTAATCACCATGAGGGGGATTTGAAAGTAGATGTACGGAAGGATCAACCCTGGCACCGAATAGAGCCAGATTCCGTTTGCGTAGATGTTGAAGTGCAACACGTTCTGCAGCCACACGGTCACTAAACCCTGCGCGCCGATCGTGGCAATGAAAGCAAAGGCCAGCACAACACCGCCGAATTGCGCCAGAACGCTGGATGCCGACTCGATCATCTGGCGTAGCGGGCCATCCGGTCTCGTGCCAAGAAGCGCGTAACAGACGAGAGCCCCTACGATCGCCCCGACAACCGCCGTCAGTGCGGAAACCCAGAACGAGGCGAAGAACGTGTTGAGGATGACCGGGTTGAAAAGTGCTGCGATGTTGCCCCAGGTAAATTTTCCCGCGTTATCGAAGAACCCGGTGGCGAGCGCCAAGATTGTGGGCAGCGCGAGAAAAAGAAGGACGTAGAACGCGAACGGCGTGAGTCCGAGGTAGGCAAGACCGCGCTTCTGTCGTCGCACAACACCAGGCGCATCCTGCGGGTGACGCCGGGGCAGAACCCCGGCGTCACCGCTGGCATCGGATGGAGCAGACGCCACAGTCATTTCTGAACTCTACTGGCCAATGGCCGCAGCCCAGCTCTTCGAAAGCAGCGCATTGGCCGCGTCCGTCTGCGCTGTGGTCGGAGTAACACGCTGCTTGGGCAATTCGCCAACAGAGTCGAGCGCGGTCTTGTCGACCTTGCCAGCCTTGGTCATCGCGTCAATCGTCACCGGGTACGCACCACTGGCCAGGAACAGGTTCTGAGCTGCCGGGCTGTACACGAACTCTTGCCACAGGCGTGCGGCCGCGGGGTGCGGGGCATCCTTGTTGATCGCTTGGTTGTAGTAGCTGATGTACGCGGTACCTGGGAGGGTGGTTACCTTCCAGCCGGGAACCGTGGCGGCCGCCGCAAGGTTGTTGTAGCTCCAGTCAAAGACAACTCCGGTCTCACCGGATGCGATCGTTGCGGGGGTCGGATCGACGGTGAGGAAGTTGCCCGCCTTGTTGAGCTTCTGGAAGAAGTCGATGCCGGGCTGGAAGTTATCCAGCGTTCCGCCACTTTGCACTGTGGCAAGGCCAACTCCAGCGAAGGCGGCGCCGGCCTGGGTTGGGTCGCCATTGAGCGCGACAGCACCCTTGTAGGCCGGCTTCAGCAGGTCATCCAGGCTCTTCGGCTTCGGGTACTTCGTGGAGTTGTAACCGATGGACATGCTGCCCGTGTAGTCGTTGACCCAGAGGCCGGTTCCTTCTTTATTGTCGGCCGGGATCTCGGCCCAGTTTGCAACCTTGTACGGGGCGAACATTGCAGTGTTTGCGAGTGCGACTGCGGCGCCGAGGTCGAAGACGTCGGGGGCGGTGTCCTGGCCTTTGTTGTCGGACGCGGCCTTGATCTCGTCCGCACTCGAACCGTTCGGGTTCGCAGAGTTGACCGTCAGGCCATACTTCGCCTTGAACGCGGCAATGATTTTGCCGTAGTTGGCCCAGTCATCCGGAAGGGCAATGACGTTGAGGGTGCCCTCCTTTTTGGCGGCAGCGACGAGCTTGCTCATGCTGCCGAAAGCTGCCGCGCTGGTCGCCGTGCTGGCGTTGACCGCGCTACTGCTCGAACCGCTGGGGCTCGCGGTGCCCGTTGAGCACCCGCTGAGCGCAAGAGCCGCGACGGCGGCAATTGCCGCTATGCCGCTGAGCTTACGAGATATGAACATAGTTACTCCGATGGTTGTAGCCGACTATTCAGTACCACCCGACGAAACGGTGCACGAGTGCCACGTTCAGTCGGTGATGGCGCGAACACACCGAGGCCGAGGCCAGTGCGACGCAGGGGTGAGCAAGGTGCGTGATTCGATGGAACATGGTCAGACTCGCGCAGTGTAGCTTGCGAAAAAGGCGCTCTGGTTACCAGCTCCGCGTGGACTGGACCACACGACTTCTTCGTCGTTGTTGCACGCATAAATATTCGCTGTCTTCCCACTGAAGGACATTCAGGTGACGATGTCCTTGATTGTGTCTCTGCACCAACGTCATTGTCAATGGCCTGATGTTAGACATTTAATTTCGTGGTGCTCACGCTGGTAACATCAGCGAATCAACCCTGAGGACGGACGCGCTATGGGCTATATCTTTCTGGCTCTCGCGATCGCAGCAGAGGTCGTCGCGACGGCTTTCCTTAAGCTGGCCTCTGGTGAAAACGCCCGTTGGTGGGATTATGCAGTCGTCATTGTCGGGTATGTCGCGTCGTTTGCCGCGCTATCGAGAGCCCTCGCGCTCAATGTTCCGCTGGGCATTGCCTACGCCATCTGGGCCGCGGTCGGCGTCGTGGTAATAGTGCTCATCAGCTGGTTGTTCTTCAACGAATCGCTGAGTTGGGTGCAGATTATCGGACTCGTTCTCGTGATCGGGGGCGTCGGTCTGCTCGAGCTCGGCGGACAGCGGTAACGCGTTGGGCCGTCCCAGCGAACTATTCGTTTTCGTCCTTAGTGACCTGCACCGAGATGACACCCTTTATCTCCGACAGCCCCTCAACCAAGTCTTCGAGCGGCCCCCTGCCGTGGCGGAACCGCATGTCTGCTTCGACCCGAGGTGCCTTGCCAACCACCTCGATCTTGCGGGTCGTGGTGAGCGAGGCTTCGTAACCGAGGCGGGTGGCAACCGTGAGGATTTCGCGAAGAATCCCGCGGTTCTCTTTGTAGGCGACCACGAACACTTGATCTCGATCTATGGTCGGGATAAATCGCCCTAGAAGTGGCAGCGCGATCACGGCAGCGAGGTAGAACGCCGTTGCGATCACGGCGATCAACGCCATACCAGCGCCACAGGCCATGCCCACCGCGGCGGTCATCCAGATGCTTGCCGCTGTCGTGAGTCCGTTGACGATGTTCTGGCGGACGAAGATGACGCCGGCTCCGAGAAAACCGATGCCGGACACTACCTGTGCCGCGATCCTTGACGGGTCGAGCACCACCTCCGGACCGATGACATTCGAGAAGCCGTAGGCAGAGACTAGCGTGAACACCGCCGCCCCGAGCCCAACCAGCGTGTGGGTACGCAATCCGGCACTTTTGAGTTTGCGTTGCCGTTCGCCACCGATGAGCGCACTGAGGATGAACGCCAAGGCCAAGAGAAAGACCTGGGTCAGCGTGGTCGCGTTGACAAAGTCGATATGAAGCATGAGAGTTCCTGTGCCGATCTAGTCGAGCTGCCTGACCTCGGGCTGCGCCTGCTGCGGGGTGGAAACAGGTATTTTCCTCCAGAGTGCAGCCCGAAGGAAGAGCACGCCCACGGCAGTGGCAAGCCCGACCACGGCGAGGGGCGCAGCCAGAGCGTGCCGGAACTGCCAGAGCAGCGTGCTCCAGGGAAACTCACCGCCCGTAGAACTGAAGACGGGCGGAGTCGCGTCAGACGATAGTTCCCTCGCGCCGATCAGCAACACTATTGCGAACACAACGAGCACTACTTCATGGCGCTTCACGAGCGCAGACCTCCCTTACGGTGCCATGAAGTCCACGCGGAGAAGAAGAAGAGCCCCGCAATCGTTGCGAGGCCCACGGTGATGAGGGGCGCCCCGAAAGTGTTCGCTAAGGCATAGAGCGCCTGCAGACTGGCAATCTCAGCAGGACCGATCGAACCACTCGCAGAGAACGTGAGATAGCCCACAAAGAGGAGTCCAGCTCCTCCCAGCGCGAAAACCACGCCAACGACCCACAAGACAACGACGTAGGGATTGATTCCCTGCCGCTCTTCGGGCGCGTCGTCCGCAGCGCTCTGCACGGGATCGATCAGTCGCGATTCACCATCTGGCTTCGGCCCGGCGGGCGGCGGGGGGCCGACGAGCTCTTCTGGGCGAAGCTCAGGGCTCGAGGGCCGTTTCGCAGGCGCTTGCGCTGACGGTTCATACCCTCGCTGGAAGGCCGGGTCGAATCGCGGGTCGAACGCCGCCTGCTCCGCCATCATTCCACTCCGGGCTCTCCTGCGATCAGCGCGCGGAGCCAATCGCGGGCCTCAATGAATACCTCGTCACGGTAACGCTGATCGAACACAACGTGGGATGCGTCGGCACGAGGGTACGAACCGAGGAAGGTCACGTTCGGGCTGAACCTGCGCAGGCCGAGCAGGGCATCCGCCACTCGCTCCTCGAGGATGTGGCCGTCCAGATCAATGACGAAGCGGTAGCGGCCGAGAGCGTCGCCGATCGGTCTCGACTCGAGCAGGCTCATGTTGACACCGCGGGTGGCGAACTGCTCGAGCATGTCGAGAAGTCCACCGGCACGGTCATCCGGAAGTTCAGCAATGATGCTGGTCTTGTCCGCACCGGTCACCGGCGGCGTTGGCACGGTGTGGCTCACCAGCACGAAGCGGGTGACCGCGTGCGGGTTGTCGCCGATGTTCTCAGCGAGCACGACCAGGTCGTGGTGGGCAGTGATGCCGGGCGGTGCAATCGCGGCGTCCGCGGATGATGGATCAAAGAGTGAAGCAGCCGCGCTGACGTTCGAGGTCGCGGGAATATGTCCGTGCTCGGGCAGGGTCGCGTCGAGCCAGAGGTGGCACTGCGCGTAGGCGACCGGATGCGCGTTGATGACCTTCACATCCGCCAGAGTCGTGCCCGGCCGAGCCACCAGCACAAAGTTGACCGACACGAGATATTCGCCGATGATCCGCAGATTCGGGATGTTGGCGAGGGCATCCTGGGTCGCGCTTACGCCGCCCTCGACCGAGTTCTCAATCGCGATCATCGCGGCAACGCTGCGGCCGGACACCACGTCATCGAGCGCCTCGCCAACATTGTTGACCGAGCGCCAAGTCTTGCCCGCCGCCTCGGGCACCTGGGCAAGCGCCGCCCCCGTAAACGTTCCGGCGGGGCCTAGATAGCTGTAGGTGTCCGCGGGGTTCGAGTGCTCAGGCATGCGTCAACTTTAGGGCACCGTGTTTTCTCCTCCCCCGAGTGGCTATCCCAAATGAAGGCATTTCGGGCCAGGTGCGCCAACATCGCACTGGAAACCGGCTCGACCTGCTGAAGTGCCTTCATTTGGGACCGTGGCAGCGCGAGGAAATGGGGGGGTGGCTCCCACCTGCGGAGAGGTTGCGAGTGGAAGACTAGGGCGATGACCGAACGCGCAGGAAAACCAGCCCAAGCATCCGATCTCGTTGATGTCGAGAAGCTCCTCCACGCCTATTACGAGCTGGTGCCGGATGTCAGCATTCCCGAGCAGAAGGTCGTGTTCGGCACATCCGGGCACCGCGGCTCGTCGCTTGATGCCGCGTTCAACGAGACCCACATCGCCGCCATTACGCAGGCGATCGTTGAATATCGCACGGGCCAGGGCATCACAGGCCCGCTCTTCATCGGCCGAGACACGCATGCTCTTTCTCAGCCCGCAGAGACGACGGCACTCGAAGTGCTCACCGGTAATCGAGTGCGCGTGCTCGTCGACGAGTTCGGCGATTTCGTGCCAACTCCCGCTCTCAGCCACGCGATCCTCAAGTACAACGCTCAGGTCTCGACCGGCTCGATCAGCGGCGGTCAGGCTGACGGCATCATCATCACGCCGAGCCACAACCCTCCGCGCGATGGCGGCTTCAAATACAACCCACCGCACGGCGGCCCGGCAGACAGCGATGCAACGTCGTGGATCGCGAATCGCGCCAATGAGATCATCGTGGGCGG
>JBDTAD010000323.1:0-5993 GCA_039924815.1 Lacisediminihabitans sp. | reverse complement strand
CGGCACCCTCAAGAATGCGGAGAGTTGAGGCATGGTCCGGATATCCAATGGATGCCTTCATGATGAAGCGGTCTAGCTGAGCCTCGGGCAGACGGTACGTTCCAGCCTGTTCAATGGGGTTCTGGGTGGCAATCACCATGAAGGGTGCGCCTACGTCGTGGCTGATGCCATCAACGGTGACCTGCCCCTCTTCCATAACCTCGAGCAGGGCAGCCTGAGTCTTCGGGCTCGCACGGTTGATCTCATCGGCAAGGACGATGTTGGCGAAGATAGGTCCCTGGTGAAACTCAAAAGTGCTGGTCCGCTGATCGTAAATGCTGACCCCGGTGATGTCGCCTGGCAGCAGATCAGGGGTGAACTGGATGCGATTGTTCTGCCCGGAGACGCTCTGCGCAATTGCTCGGGCCAACGAAGTCTTGCCCGTACCGGGGAAGTCTTCGAGCAGCAGGTGCCCCTCGCTCAGGAGCGCCGTAAATGAGAGTCTGACCACGAAAGTCTTGCCCAGAATCACCTGATCGACGTTCGCCGCGAGACGATTGAAGATCTCAGAGAACCAGGCTGCCTGCTCCGGCGTCATAGTCATTGTGCTGTCCCTTGCTTGATTCGCTTCGGTCTACGCAGTGTTCGAGTCAGTGCTTGAGTTTCTATCATGGTGTGCAGGTTCCCTCGCCATAGCCAGAGTCCGTGTAATCCGGGGACCCACCGATTTTGACGATTGCCTGAACTCGCACGCTCGTCGTGCCCGACCCGATCACTGCCGGCGCTGGTGCCTCGGCGTTCTCCGCATAGGTCGACCAAGTCGAAACAAGGCCACCGTCATTGTAGGAATACTGCCAACGCACGACGGGAGCGCCTGCGTTCACGGGTTGCGTAGAGACTGGCACGCTGCCCACCCGGCACGACGTGATCGCGGCGCGGGTATTGACGGGGGTGAGGCTTATCGCCGCCGAAGCCGGGCCGCAGAACGTGATGCTGGCGTCCCGACAGCCGCGGTATTCGACCGTGACAGCCGTGCCGTACACGCTCGCGTCCGCCGCGGAGGTGAGCCATTGGCCAGCAGCCACGTCTGCCCAGGCGCCGCCGTTCAGCCGGTACTGGTACCTAGCGGCCGTGCCGGAGGCGACCGAGAAGCTCACGCCCGCCTGAATATCGAACTGCCCAGACGGGCTGTGGTCCTTGATACTCGCGGTGCCAGTTGCTTGTCCCGGCGAAGCCAGACTTGTCGCGGTCGCTGACACGGTCGGGGTGCAATACAGGCCGTTGTCCGAACTGATCACGTAGAAGTAACTTTGGCCATCTCTGGTGCCGGTGTCGGTCCACGGCGAGCTTGCAACGGAGGTTGCGCCCGCTGGGCAGATCGTAGGTGCAGGGTCGCTCGCGTTGTAGCGGCTGACCCTGTAACTCATGGACGAGCCACCATTCGGGGCGCTTGCTCCCCAGGTCACTTGCATGCGTCCCGTGGGATCACTGATCGCGGTGACACCACCATCGGTAGTACTGGGCGGCCCGACCGTCGTCACGGTTGTTCCGCTGCGATTCCAGTCCGCCGAACTGGTGACCTGTGCGCCATTCCTCGCGTAGACAGACACCGGATATGACACGCCATCAGCCAAGACGCTGTCGCCGTTAAGATATTCGAAAACGGTCGTCCCGGCCGCCACGTCGACGCTTACGCCCCCCACTACGACTGTGTATCCGAGAACGGGCGTGCCGTGCGTTGGCGTCGGCACTGCTGTCCATTCCACCTTGACGGATCCACCGGCCGGCGCAGAATTGGTTGCCGTAGCTGTGATGATTGAGGGAGCCGCAGGCAGCACATCCGACCACACTGTCCTGCCGAGGGATCCGGGATCAGAGTCCCCGATTGAGTTGGTAGCGGTCACCGAAATCCGCACGGCGTTGTCTGGACCATTGCCCGGTGTCGGGATGTCGCATCCGCTCGTCACGGCGCATTTTGTTGTTCCGAAAACATCTCCGGTCCCAGCTTTGACGGCCGTTACCTGGTAGCCGGTAATCGGTGAGTTATTGAACTGGGCCGCCGTCCAGGCAACGCGCACGGTTGAGTCCCCAAAAGAAACCTCCTGTACGCCTGTGGGTGCGTCCGGTCGGTCCTGCACCGACACCGTGATCGAGCCCCACACGTACCGATCTGGATCGCCGGTCGCATCCGCAATTTCGTACTGGAGATTGGTATCTCCGGGCTGGGCCGACGCGGCAACGGTGATCGCGAGCTTGCTCCTGTCCGCAGTGGGCGCGATACTCACCCCGGCCGGAATGGCGCCACCGTCGAGGCCGCGAATCGCGATCACGCTAAGCGGTTGGCCTGGGAACGGGTTTGTCGCTTCGTCGTTGGCAAGCACATCAACGGTCTTACTCTGCCCGCGCTGAACTACCACGGAGTCTGGGGCGGCAGCGGCGAGCGGCCTGGTTGATGCGACAACGTCGAGCTCGATGCGCCCGGCCTTCCCAGCGCTCAGATCGTCCCGTACACCAAGCACAAGTGACGTCGTGGTGCCCTTGACGGCGCTCGCGTCCGCCATTATCGAGAGCTTCTGCCCCGTGAGTGTGTAGCTGAAGCCCGTGGGAAGCGGGGCAAGCGCGGTGTACGCGAGTTCGCCGAGGTCTTTCGGATACGGATACGTCGTCAGCTTGAGCAGATCAAGGTTCTTCGACTGGCCAGGCTCGAACTCGATCACAGCCCCGTTGAACACCGGTGGCTGGTTCTGTCTGGGCGTCACCTTGATGGGAAGAACAATCGTTGCCTTCTTCCCGTTTGGATCAGTGGCGCTGGATCCATCGGTGACCTCAAACGAGATGGAGGCAGGACCGAAATACTTCGCAGCCGAGGTGAAGCTCAACGTTCGGTCGTTCACGACGAGATTGTCACCGTTGGCATGAGTCGCCTGCACGGTACTGGAGTCAGTCAGCCGCACCTGTTTGCCACCAACCGCAATGACGTAATCGTTCAGGTTGATCGTCAACGTTGCTTCGCTACGCACCTGCAATTGCGGGGCCTTGCGATCAAGCTGCGGCAAAGCATCTTCGAGACCAGGCACCCAGATGAAGGCATAGGAGACAATGTTCGCGTCATCAGGATTTGCGACCGCAAATGGGATGATCTGACTCTTTTGCCCGATGACGACGTGGACTTTCTTCGACGAGTTGACGGTTGCGGAGGAACCGTATCCTGGCACGATTGAGACGCCGAGCCCGCTCGGATCTCCATCCGCAAAAAAGACATTCTTGAGCACATCAACATCGATTGAGTCGCGACCGAGGACGTCAGAAAGAGCGAGCACAGTGTCATTAGCCACCGGATATGCGCGCGGCGCATCGGGGTCGACCGTGACGGTGATGAACGCCGAGCTTGTACCGCCGTACTTGTTTTCTATCGTGTAGATGAGACCATAGCGGCCGGGTTCTTTCGGCGGCGTGACCTTCACAATGTTGTCGACGATCTTCGCCTTGACGCCGCTGCCGTTAGCCTTCACCGAGGTCACGGTGAGCTCTCCCCCGTCGGGGTCTGAATCGTTGGCGAGCACCTGGATCGAAACGGTTCGGCCTGGTCGAACACGCACGTCATCCTGCACAGCGACCGGGTTTCTTGCACTGGTGAGCGTCGGGCTGATTCCCACCCGAACGGTTCCGGTAGCCCGCGCACCAAGTGCATCGATCACGGTGTAGGTGAAGGAGTCTGTGCCCGCGGAGTAACTCCCGGCTTCGTAGTCCATGTAATCCGCCCCCACCGCGACAACAGAGCCCTTTTGCGGGCTGGTGGCCTGGCCGAGTAACTGGACGGAGTCGCCATCCGGGTCTATGCCCGCCAGAGGGATCTTGATCCGAACGGTTTCGCCTGCAATCACCCTGCCGACAACGGTCACAGGGACCGGTGGGCTGTTGGTCGCCTGCACTGGCTCACGCACCGCGATTCTGACCTGCCCCTGCGCTACCTGACCATCGGGCCCGGAAACCTCGTACACCGCAGTGAAGTTACCCGGCTTGGAAGGGGCAAGATATCGCAACACGCTGCCGGAAGCGAAGAGTAGGCCGGAGCTTCCGCTAAGCCCGGTGGGCAGATGCGGATTGAGAGTGAGTTCCTCACCGTCCGGCTGCACGTCATTGGCAAGGACAGGGATATCAATGACGTCTCCTACCCGCGCGGTAGCGTTGTCATCGTTGGCGATCGGCGGTTGCAGGCGTGCTGGCTCGGGAATCTGGATAACCGTGATGACGCCCTGGGCCTCGGCGAGACCATTACTGACTACGTAGTTGAACCTCACCGGCCCGCTCGCTAGCGGCGCCGTGAGCGTCACCCTCACGACCGCCTGGTCAAGGATCTCGGCACGGACCCCGGAATTCTCAGGGATGTTCTGAAGCTGAGTGACCATTAAAACACCACCGGCGGGGTCTATGTCGGTGGATGCGACATCGACTGTCTGGGTGCCGAGCGTTGTCACGAAAACTGTCTTCGGGATCGTGATGGGTTTGCTATTGACGTCCGGCTGGGCAGCAACGTCGATCCTGACAACACCGTTGGCGGTTTGGTCGCCATCGTTGACGACGTAGTCGACATAGTTTGTGCCGACTTGATCACTCCTGAACCGGAACGTTCCGGTGTCAAGGTTGGGCACGATCGTGGCGCCTGCCTTGGCTGGCACGCTCGCCAATCTCAGTACCCCGCTGCCACCCCGAACGTGATCCAGGGGAGACACCGTGATGTCTTGCCCAGCGTAGCCAGTCGCGACGAAGGGGTCGGCGATGATCGGTACCTTGCCCACCGGTTTGACCGTGACCGAGAGACTTCCGGTGCCAACCGCTGTGCCATCCGAAACAGAGAGCCCAACGGAGCGAAGGGCGCTGGCCGCTCCCCCCTCCGTGAACACCACGGTTCCTTCTGGTTGGTAACTGACCGTGTCCGGAGCGTTCGTCGATGCACCGGCGAGGTAGAACGGGTCACCGTCCGGGTCGACCCAGTCCCCCAGAACCGGAGTCGTGACCTTGCCCCCTTGGGCGACGAGCGCCTGCGTCCGCCGCACCTGCACGGGCGGGGAATTCTCTCCCGGGGTACGAACGGTCACCGTAACAGTCGCAGTCGCCGAACCACCCCTGCCATCAGTGATCGTGTACTGGAATGTGATCGGCGCACTCGCCGCCGCCGTCAGAGTGATCTGCAGTTGCTGCTGGTTATTGATCAGGTTGAGCTGCCCGATGCGCTCATCGATCGGTGTAAACGATGAAATCACCAGCACGTCGCCGTTGGGATCGTAATCGTTCAACAGCACCGGTAAAACGCTCGTTCGACTGGGTCGGGCGCCGAATGCGTCGTTGACCGCTATCGGCGGCACCTCGGTCTTTTCATACTCGGGTGGCGTGTCCTCATTGTTTTGCTCGACCTGCTGCTTGTCCTGCTTGACAACGATCAGCTCGGCCCAGTTGTCGATGAGCTCCCCGCTATTTTGCACAGCCCAGGAACCACCACCGCGAGGGTCATTGAGCACAACCTTGTCACCGCTGGCGACGAACTCCAGTCTCGCCGCAGCGGTGGGCATTTTGCTCAGGGTAAGAGTGGTGGCCTTGGCATCGCCCTCGCACTGTCGCCAGGCGACGCCGTCTGACCATGCCGCGAAGGTGCATCCGTTGATCTGCACTGGCGCCGCAGCAAACCCGTTGCGACCGGTGACCAGCGCCCGCGGGTCCCCGCCCCCGAGCGGCACACTGACCAAGCCTCCCTTGTCGGCAATCAAGACGGAGTCACCCGTGGCGGATGCCTGCTGCAGCTCGGGTGAGCCCTCCGCGGAGATGAACTTAGAGAGCTCGACCGTGCGACCGTTGACCAGGAGCTTGCGCGATGTCGCGTCGAATAACGCCCATTCGTCCGAGACTGACGTCATCGACATGACACTTCGCGCGTCACCGAAGCCGCTCACCGAGCTGGTCTGTGTGACGACATCCGACTGCTCGACATCGACTCGCGACACCTGGTGCGTCTCGGC
>JBDTAD010000322.1:0-3523 GCA_039924815.1 Lacisediminihabitans sp. | reverse complement strand
AGCTCGTGAACGAGGAGTTCTGGCGGTATCGAGTCGGCGACTACCGTATCCTCACAAATATCGACGACGACCAGATTCTCATCCTCATCGTTGAGGTCGCACACCGTCGCGAGGTCTACAACAAGCTCTGAACGCAGAAGCACGGTACAAGGTCGCTACGGCCCAGACAAACATTCTTGTCGCGCTGACCGTTGGGTATACGAGGCGCCACCGATTGTGGTGTCTTCATATACCCAACACCAGTCGAATACCGTCGGCGATCCTTGTGAGCACGTAGCTCGGGACATGCCCAACTGGGTA
Source organism: Lacisediminihabitans sp. (assembly GCA_039924815.1). Lineage (GTDB taxonomy): Bacteria > Actinomycetota > Actinomycetes > Actinomycetales > Microbacteriaceae > Parafrigoribacterium_A. Next base: position 3,223 of record JBDTAD010000322.1, on the reverse strand, counting down.
CGGTTCGACGAACTCCCGGCTAACCGGGCCGACTTGAGACACTACCGCAACGGAGTCCCGCCCAAGCTCGGACGCATCGACCGGAACAAGGACATTGCCGGGAAAGGCTTCGAGCGCAACATTCGAAGTCAGCGGCACCACGATTACGGTTGCAATATCGGTGGCAAGCAGCCAGTTCTCTTGCATGACGACGGCTGGACGACGCTTGGCCGGTTCGGAGCCGCGCGGAGAGCCGAAGTCGACCCAGACGACATCGCCGTGGGCAATCACCACTGCGATCCCTCAAGTGCGGTGCGCTCCGATTCACGAAGAAACGGACTGTCCGCGGATGGCTGTCCAACGCGTGCTATCACTGCGTTTGCCTGCGCCGTCAACTCGGCTTCTCCCTCCAACTCTTCGACGAGGCGATTACCGGCAAGGCGAAAGAACTCTGATCGGTTCATTCCATGTCGCCCTGCCACCCGCTCAAAGCGCTCAAAGTCACCGTTTGGAATCGAGATTGCAGTCTTCATGCGGCTAGTATAACTGGTTATACTCCCGCGTGTGATGGGTCGACAATTGACGGGTCAAAGCTCGTGCCGTATAAGGTTACTCCCGGGCTTTGGCCCTCGCGCCCGGGCGCACTGTCGCTGTAGCAATCCCAAACGCCAGTGCTGTTGCTCCGAGCCCGATAACAATTGGCGATACCAACACGCCAGCCGATTGAAGCGGCGGGCCATCGAGGGATACAAGGATCCAGAGAATCACAACGACCAGGCCAAATTCTGCCCGCTGATTGTCCCCTTGTAGTCGCGTCGTGTTGTGTTGTGTTTATTGCTCCGCGGGGCGTATCAGAATTCTTCCGAACTATGTTTGAGCGATGGGAACTGCGCCGGTGACTCTGATTGTGATCGTCGTCGTAATCGTGGCGCTCCTTGTCTGGGGCGAAGTTGCACATTGGCAGGCGAGCTGGCGTCAGCTCGGGCATGGTGAAAGCGCGGGCCGCCGTGAGGCGGTTGTGGTGCTTGGATATAAAAACCGGGGCCATCGAGCGAATTATCTGAATCGGTATCGCGTGCGTGCTGGTATTCGGTCGATAGACCCTGCCGCGACCGAAAGCGTGCTCGTATTGTGCGGCGGGACTGTAGCGGGCGATGTGCCTGAGGCTGGGCTGATGGAGCGATACGCCCGAGATGAGCGCGGCTACACAGGTCCTATCCTTCTCGATCGGGATAGCCACTCAACGTGGGAGAACATCGAGAACGCGATCCCGCTCATCGAGGCCGCCGAATCGATCAAGATCGTCTCGAACTCGCTGCATGCGGAGAAGGGGCGCGCATACCTGAGGAAGCTGCGCCCCGATCTCGCAGACCGACTCAACCGTGGCGCGGACTACCGCTTCGGCGAGATTGTTTTCGTCAAGCCCGCCGCGGCCGCCCTTGGCGTGAGGGATTTGCGGTCCCTGCGAAGCTGACCTCACTCCACAAAGCCGACCATCGCGTGCGATGGAGGTTCCCCTGCGGGCACCCGTTGAAGCAGGCAAGCGGTCTCAATTCGGGGCGTGAGCGCAGGCCAGTATTCAGCCCGCTGATTGTCCGGCTTGCAGGCTGCGATTTTTGTTTGACGAGGATACTGGGTTTGTAATTCAGCAAACCGCTGGCAGTGAAAGGCTGCTCGTACATCAAGTGCACGGGATGCGGATATTTCCCCTCGAGATCAGCACTTGAACCGACCGCGACATCGATACTTCTCGATTCTTCGACCTTTGCGACCTCCGAGTAGTTGGAGTAGTTCTGGTAAGACGCGACCATCACGCGCGCTGCTGCCGGGCCTGTCAGCGGTCAGTAAAGATGACCACTTCGTGGTGTACCTCGTCGTACACGAACTGAAATGAAGTAGCTTTGCCGTACTTAGATCGCAGCGCGGCGGGAAAGCCTTCGACACCCATCGTGAACTGGACCATCGCGGGGAACTTACCGGCGGCGCAACCCCGCATGAACTGACCCGTGAACGATCCCGACGTCGGGTCGGTGACTGTTGCGGCCGTGTAGACGGTCAGGCAGAAGCCGTTCGCGTTGGTCCGCAACGCCCCGCCCGTCGTGCTCACCACAGCGTGAAGGCCATAGAACGCCTGATAAGACTGAGCCTGACTCGACGACCCGGCCCCATCTCCGCCAAAGACGACGGGGGCCGGGTAAGCATTGGTTGGTTTCAAGCGAGCAACCTGGGTCGCGCCAACCTGGAGCGGATCGGCCTGCACTCTCTGGATCAAGGTCAGTGCAGTGGCCAATATCGCGGCCACGACGACGACAGAAAGCGCCACCAGAACGGCGGAGCGCCGAACATGCGACAAGCGGCGCAACAACTCGCGCGCTCGAGAGGGTTTTTCGGGCGCGGGCTCTGGCAACTCGTCAATCGGCGCAACGGGGGGCGCGTCGCTGAATTCTGGCGAAGGAAGTAACGCTTCCGGAGCGTGAAGGGCCTGCTGTCTGGCGGTGCCTTCCAATTCGCGAAGACGGTCGACTACCTGGGGGCTGAGATGGATGTCAGCGTCCGGCCCATAAACCATCTTCCGCAGGACGCGTAACTCCTGATCGTCGTCTTGCGCCACGTGAACAATCCTCTCACTCTTCGGTGCCAGCGGGGATTACCAAAACCTCGCGAGTCCGGCGCTACATCGGCATGAGCACAACATCATTGCCGATCACGGGGCTGTCGATCCCCACGATCCCGGTGGTTTCACCGCCGAGGTGACGCTTTCATGTCGCCCCATGCGACGCGTGAGAACAACCTCACTCACAGTTTCCGCTCGCGTTGTTAGGGTAGGTTTACCAAACTAGACGTGCGTCCACTCGCGCATGGCAATCCCCCGATTCCGGGCCTTTCAAGGACAACATGAAGAGCATCTCTCGCCCCGCGTCCACCCGCCGTCGACGGATGGGAGCGATCGCGGTAGTCGCAACTCTCGGTGCGGTAGCGCTCATGCTTTCCGGGTGCGCCGGGTCGGGCCAGAAGCCGGCATCCACGACGATTACGCTGTACAACGCTCAGCACGAGCAGACGACGACGGCCCTCGTCAAGGCTTTCACCGCGAAGACCGGCATCATCGTCAAGGTCGACAACGACGACGAGGACGTTCTCACCGCCAAGATCGAGCAGGAGGGCACCCGCTCGCCTGCCGACGTGATCTTCACCGAGAACTCGAACTGGCTGCAGCAGCTCGCCGACAGGAAGCTTCTGGCCG